>JAITUR010000047.1 GCA_031286205.1 Treponema sp. | reverse complement strand
CTGCTGTCATGGCGGGAAAATACTACGACCGGTACCGGAAAGCCAAAACAGCCCTTGGTGAAATTCAAAGAGAAATTACCGAAGGCGAACAGGAATTAATAGAAGTAACAGAAAAACTGGAACACCTGCTTGCAGAAGAAAATCCGCTTGTACTGTCCAAGAAGTTAAAATCGATATTAAAATCACCCGCTCTTGGCGGGCGCGGCGCGGGTACGGCAAAGCTCTCTGCAAAAAACGGAACAACCCGCCCCGGTCTTTCGTTTAAGCGCGGTGACTGGCTAATCCTTGTTGGCAGGGATGCTTCCGAAAATGACGAGCTTTTGCGCCGCCATGTAAGAGGCAATGATCTCTGGCTTCATGCGCGCGATTATCATGGTTCCTATGTGTTTATTAAACAGCGGTCGGGCAAGACAGTGCCTTTGGATATTTTACTGGATGCCGGGAATTTGGCTGTTTTTTACTCAAAAGGCAGAAACAATGCCAAAGGAGACCTCTTTTATACCCAGGTAAAGTACCTTCGCAGGGCAAAAGACGGTCCAAAAGGGCTTGTAATTCCTACTCAGGAGAAAAATTTGCATATAAAGCTGGACAAGGAACGGTTAAGGGTGCTTGAAGATGCCCGTATATAAAATATTTTGCGTTTTTCCTTGAATATGGAGCCTGCAGGAATTAAACTTAATATATGGACGCAAAGCTTGCAAAGAGACGGCGAATTCGCAATCCGGTTGGAGCCGGAATGTTTTATCCCGAAGACAGAAGCGAAATGCTTGAATATATCCAATCCTTTGGCATGGAAGAGGGCAGAGGCGGATATGCCAAGGCTATTATTGCCCCTCATGGAGCCTGGACATACTCAGGCGAACTTGTAGCAAGCGCTTTTTCCGCTGCTATGGGCAGAAGCGACAGTATAAAAAGGATAGTAATACTTGGACCCATCCATGATAAACGCGAAAAAGGGCTGTTTTTATCGAATTCCCATTATTTTCATACCCCATTGGGCAATATTCCCGTCGATCAGGAAATTACAGAGGAACTTCTGTTTATTAGCAATCATTTCGAAATTAACGATATACCTCATCTTGGAGAACATTCTATAGAAATCCTTCTTCCTTTTGTAAAATATTGTTTTCCTCATGCATCGATAGTGCCAATTCTTATGGGTCAGCCCGGAGCGGGATATATTTACGATCTTTCACAGGCTCTAAAAACCGTGTTTAGCCACATTTTAGATGATACCCTCTTTGTTGTTTCCTGCAATCTTTCCTGCGATACTGACCAATCTAAAGCATTGGATTCTGCCCGGCAATGTCTTCATCTTTTTTCCAGGAAAGATACTTCCGCTCTTGCGTCTGCCATTCTGGACGGACGGCTTAATGCCTGCGGCGGCGCTCTTGTGGTAAGCCTTTTGGATTCCGGTCTTTTGGATAATACCCAAGCTGTTTTTTCGGCCGACAATATGGTAAGCGCTGTTGGGGTAGAAAAGAATATCGTTTATTACAGCGAGGTATCTTTTGAATAATTTAAAAAAAACAACATTATTCTTTTTTATATTGATAATTTTGGTTTCCTGTAAGTCTCAGCAAACGATAGAAGATATAGGGTTTATTCAGCCTGAATTTGAAGTAGTATCTATAATAATTTACCAGGCAGAATTAATTAACACCCAGTTCGAAACAGTATTAAAAATAGTAAACCCAAATAAATTCGATGTGCAATTATACTCTATTAAATACCGTTTATACGGCAATGGTATGTTATGGGCAGAAGATACCGCAGAGGATATTATTCTTGTTCCGGCAGAAAGCACTGTAGAAGCCAAGTTTCGTTTTTCCATGAATTTTATAAACATGAACCGCAGGCTTTTAAGCGATATTATTGATATGCGCAGTGTTCAGTACGCTTTTATTGGAGAAGCGCAGCTTCAGGTAAATGTTTCCCGTGTAAGCCCGTTTACCGTTAATTTTGATATTTCCGGCTTGTCAGATGTTAAGCCCAAAGCAGATTAATAATAGAAATTATGGATCTGGAAACGCTGCAACAAAGAGCCGAAATAATAAAAAAAGTCCGCATTTTTTTTGATACTAAAAATTATTTATCTTTGGATACTCCTTTGCTTTCCCCAAATTTAATTCCCGAATCTTGCCTGGAAGTTTTTGAAACAACACGATTATATCCGCAAGGCAGCAGGGAAAAGAGCCAGCCTTTATATCTTATTCCTTCTCCGGAAATATACATGAAAAAAATTATTACACGGCATAAAACAAATGTGTATCAGATTTGTAAATGTTTTCGTAATGGGGAATCTGTAGGGCATTTGCACAACTCGGAATTTACAATGCTGGAATATTACACAATGAATGCGGACTATTTGGATTCATTGTCTTTAACGGAAGAATTGTTTGCTTCTCTTGCCTTCGATACCTCTTTCGAAAAAATAACGGTAAAAGAAGCTTTTGCGCGCCACGCCGGGTTTGATCTTTTTGTAGCGGCAGAAACACCCGGAGAAATGGAAGCTCAGGCAAAAAAACTTGGGCTTGATCCAATACCGGGATTGGGAGTTCCTGTTTTGTACGATTTAATATTTATTCATTCTGTAGAACCAAATCTTAAAACAGGTAAACCTATAGCTCTTTTGGATTACCCCGCCTTTGTACCATGTTTGGCAAAAAAATCGCAAGACGGCAGAACGGTGGAAAGATGGGAATTATACTGGAACGGAATAGAGCTTGCCAATTGTTTTTCCGAAGAAACAGACCCGCAAAAAGTAAAAGAATTTTTTATAAACGAAGAAGCGCAAAAAGAAAAACACGCCCTTGTAAAACATAAAGTGGATCACGATTACTGGAAAATGTTCCAGGGCTGCGAACAGTCAAAATACTCGGGTGTAGCAATGGGTTTGGATAGATTGATAATGGCATTGCTGGGTAAATCTAGTATAGACGGGGTTACGCCGTATTAAGTGTATTCTTCCATAAAAGGTATTGTTTTGTGGCATGTTTTGATATTTATCACTATTTTGCAGGATTGTATCGAATTTAAATTGATAAAAAATACAGGTGCAACTCCTAGCCATAATTCATGTCATTACTAATATGAATAAAGTTATACGAAAACTATCGATTGGTGAAGAAATAGCAAATTCGATTCTCCACGGGCTAGGGGTGCTTGCCGCTACAGCGGGACTTGTGCTGTTAACATTGCAAAAAGGCGGTTTTTTAAGCTGGCAAAGGGCAAGCCGTCTAGATATTATGGCTGTTTTGATTTTTACCATTACCATGATATTGATGTTTTTAATGTCAACGTTGTATCATGCAATACAACACGAAGGAGCTAAGCGGATTTTTCGCAAGTTGGATCATTGCGCTATTTTTATTTTTATTGCAGGAACTTACACCCCTTTTTGCCTGATAGGCCTTAAGGGCGCGTGGGGCTGGAGTATCTTCGCATTTGAGTGGACAATGGCTATTCTTGGAATTATTTTTCATAGTGTCGGATTAAAATCGTTTAAGAAATTTGAAGTTGCAGCCTATATATTGATGGGCTGGGCGATTATCGCAGGTTTTATACCATTAATTCGCTCGATACCTGTTATAAGCATAATTTTTCTCTTTGCAGGCGGAGCCGCATACACATTAGGCGTTGTCTGGTATCGCAAGAAAAATTTAATTATGGGTCATATTATATGGCATATTTTTGTAATTATCGGAACCGTCTGCCACTGGTTTTCTATCTGGTATATCAATTAACAACTGCCATTAAAAACGGCAGATAATGGAGGCGGACTATTGTTTTCCGTATCAATGGCAGTAATACCATTGTTTGTCTTTTATTTATTAACGTACTAAACTTCGGCGACAATCTCTATTTCTGCCAAAAAATCAATTTAATATAAAATTCGATAAATTTCTATGGAAAATCATTCTTCCATGTATTATAATTTATGTATGCATAAAAATCGGCTTTTTAGGCTTTTATTCCCTGTTTTTCTCGTGTTACCGGCTGTCGGCGTATTTGCTCAAAGCGGGGGCTTGCAAATTGTGCTGGAAAATAACGCCACAGGTCTTACCATTATAAGCTCTAGGGGAACCGCAAGTGTTCTTGTTATCCCGGATACCATAGACGGCCGCCCTATCACCCAGATAGGCGACAATGCGTTTATTGGCAAGGGGCTTATGGAAGTTACCATTCCGGATTCCGTAACCATTATCGGAGACGGCGCTTTTTCGTTTAACCGCCTAACCACCGTCGTTATTGGAAACAATGTTACAACCATTGGCAGAGGAGCGTTTACCGGCAACAAGCTTGTAAATGTAACTTTAGGTTCAAGGGTGGAAACCATTGGCAAGGGTGCATTTTCAGAAAATAAAATCGATGCAATTACGCTTCCAAATACGGTAACCATTATAGATGATTATGCTTTTTTTGATAACAGAATTAGTTCTGTCGAGCTTCCCGCAAGCCTTACTTTGATAGGCGAAGGCGCATTTTCCGGCAACAAACTTTCCAGTATAACGCTTGGAAGCAATGTTGCCACAGTAAGAGACGGCGCTTTTTACAACAATAATTTAACAAGCGTTACAATTCCCTCTTCCCTGCAAAATTTAGGAAAACGCGCTTTCGATGCCCGTGTTCAGGACGGCAGAATCCGCGGCAATATTGTTTATACCGACACCAGCGGAAACATTTTGCATACAACCGCAAATAATTTCGATGCCTATTATGCAAGTAACGGAAACCGTCCCGGCAGATACACTCTTGTAGAAGGCCGATGGCAATTGAATAACTAAATGGAAATACTTCCTGTTTCAGATGAATCATTAAAAAAAGCGGCGCAGGTTTTACAGAACGGGGGCATAATAGCCTTCCCTACAGAAACCGTTTATGGACTTGGCGCAGATGCCTATAATGCCGATGCTCTTGTAAAAGTATTCGAAGCCAAAGGAAGACCTCGCTTTGACCCATTAATAATTCATATATGTAATATTGGTACTCTGGACAAAGTAATAGATTTGTCGCAATTATCCGAAGAAACAAAGCGGAAACTTTATTTATTAACCGGTAACTTTTGGCCTGGACCTCTTTCTCTTGTTCTGCCAAAAAACGAAAATATTCCCGCTATTGCAACAGCCGGATTAAACACGACGGCAGTACGGCTCCCTGCAAATAAAGCGGCGCAAAAACTTATTAAATTGGCAGGGGGTGTAGTGGCTGCCCCAAGCGCAAACCCTTTTGGCGCGCTCAGCCCTACAACAGCGCATCATGTAAAAGACGGACTGGGAGATAAGGTAGATATTATACTTGACGGAGGCGCAGCTTTAGTTGGAATAGAATCCACCGTATTGGATTTGTCCTGTGAACAAGTCCGCTTACTGCGCCACGGCGGAATACCAAAAGAAAAAATAGAAAAATTGATTGGCGCTGTAATAGATGCCTCGGCCATTACGGCTGCACCGGAAGAAAAATCTCCGAATGGCGGTCTAGCATCTCCTGGTCAACTAAAAAGCCATTATGCGCCGCGAACTCCGCTTACAGTATTTGCCAAGGAAGAAATCCAAAATTTACCGCACAAAGAAAATACAGCATATCTTTTCTTTGACAATGCAAGCAGGGAGCAATTTAAGTCTAATTTTGAAAGTGATAATCAATATAATTTATGGGTACTATCATCTTCCGGCAATATATCCGAAGCCGCCGCGTGTTTGTTCGAAACTTTGCATAAACTAGATGCCCTTGGCGTACAGCGGATTTTTGCCCAGCTTGCCCCGCAAAAAGGACTGGGATCTGCCATTAACGACAGGCTAATGCGCGCAAGCAGATGATTGGCTGGGATTTTTCAGAACCCGGGAGCGAGAACAACACCTACAAGCGTTTACCGAGTGTCAGATAAAATGCGGGCTAAAGTATCTGTATAAAATAATAGACAAATAGAAGTTATTGCCGAAGTATCTATTTGCATGATATTATTAATACGGCTATTTATAATAGTTAAATAAACACAAAGGAGAAAAATATGATTAAACAACGAGGGTTACTTTCTTTTATTTTGCTGTCTATCATTACTTTTGGCATTTATCCATTGTTTTGGGTCAGCAAACTTGCAAAGGATGTAAATAAAATGTGCGAAGGAGATGGAAAGAAAACAAGGGGGCTTATACTCTTGCTTCTTTTTAGTCTTTTAACATTTGGAATCTATTTTATTGTTTGGTATTATATGCTGGGCGACCGTCTGCAAGACAATGGACCCAAGTACAATGTAACAATCAAAGAAGGCGGCGGCATTATTGTACTTTGGAGCATTCTTGGCGCGTTTATTTTTATTGGACCATATATCGCTTTGTATATCATTATTAAAAACACAAATATACTTGCAGCAGAATATAACAAAAAAATACCATCCCTAAACAATTAATATCGATTAAAAAAGACAAAAAAAAGACCCGACCTTGAAAAAGGTCAGGTCTTTCTTGCAAGAAAGATTTTTCTATAAAACCACTATCATCTAAATTAGAAAATAGGGGCTGCTACAGGTGCGGGCGCGGGAGCTGCTTTTTTAGGAGCTGCTTTTTTCTTGGCCGCAGGTTTCTTCGCAGCGGGTTTTTTCTTTGCTGCGGGTTTCTTTTTAGCAGGTTTTTTCTTCGCCGCTGGTTTTTTCTTTGCTGCCGGTTTCTTCTTAGCTGCAGGCTTCTTCTTCGCCGCTGTTTTTTTCTTCGCAGCGGGTTTCTTTTTAGCCGCTGTTTTTTTCTTCGCAGCCGGCTTCTTTTTTGCCGCTGTTTTTTTCTTCGCAGCTGGCTTCTTTTTTGCCGCTGTTTTTTTCTTCGCAGCGGGTTTCTTTTTTGCTACAGCTTTTTTCTTTGCCACAGGTTTCTTCTTCGCTACTTTTTTCTTCGCAGCGGGTTTCTTTTTTGCCGCTGTTTTTTTCTTTGCAGCGGGCTTTTTCGCAGATGTTACTGCCATTTTTTTGTCCCCCTTTCCAGGTTTGTTTTTGCTGCCTTTCACCTTGGCAGCGGCGGGTTTATTAGTCTTCGACTTTTCCCCTCCCTTTATATTCTTTCCTGAATTCCGTATAACAGCTTGCGCTCCGGCAAGTCGTGCCAACGGAACACGGAATGGTGAACATGATACATATGATAATCCTGCTCTATAACAAAAGTCAATAGTTTGAGGATCACCGCCGTGCTCTCCACATATCCCAATTTTAAGTTCCGGTTTTACTTTTCGGCCTTCGCTGATTGAATGTTCTATTAAACTTCCAACACCTTCTTCGTCTATCGAGTTAAAAGGATCAACATCCAGGATATTTTTTTCTAAATATACCGGAAGGAAGGAAGCAATATCATCGCGGCTAAAGCCGAATGTCATTTGTGTAAGATCGTTTGTTCCAAAACTAAAGAAATCCGCAGATCTTGCAATATTCGCAGAACGAATAGCGGCGCGCGGAACTTCGATCATTGTACCGATAACTACAGGAACCTTAACTCCCTCCGCTTTAAACACTTTTTCCAGTATCTTTTCCGCATTCGGGCGCAGCATTCTGAGTTCTCTTGCAGTTACGATAAGAGGAATCATAATTTCGGGATTAACGGGGATTTTTTGCTTTACACATTCTGCCGCCGCTAAAGCGATGGCTTCTACCTGCATATCGTAGATTTCGGGGTATGTTACCGCCAAACGGCATCCGCGATGCCCAAGCATTGGGTTGCTTTCTACAAGAGTACCTATCTTTGTCGATAATTTTGCAGGATCAGTGCCTAAAACGCCGGCAAGTTCGTTAATTTCTTCCTGTGTATGGGGAACAAACTCGTGCAATGGCGGATCCAACAGCCTGATTGTAACAGGACGGCCTTCCATTGCTTTGAAAATACCGTAAAAATCCCTCTGCTGTAACGGAAGAATCTTTTTTAATTCGGCTTTTCTGGCTTCTTCTGTTTCGGCAACAATCATTGCGCGGAAGTGAATAAGTTTTTCCTTGTCAAAGAACATATGCTCGGTTCTGCAAAGACCAATGCCTTCGGCGCCAAAATCAAACGCGCGTTTTGCATCTTCCGGCTGATCCGCATTGGTTCTGACCTGGAAACCCTTAACTTTTCCGCGAACGGATTTAAGACGAACTTCATCGCACCATTTAAGGAATGTATTCATATCTTTGGAGATTTCAGGCGCTACAAGCGGCAATTTACCTTCGTAAACTTCGCCGGAAGACCCGTCGATTGTGATCCAGTCGCCTTCTTTATATGTTTTGCTTCCAATAGTAACATTAGAACCCTGAAGAATAACTTCTTTGGCTCCCGCGATACATGGGGTTCCCATTCCGCGAGCGACAACTGCCGCATGGCTTGTCATGCCTCCTGTAGAGGTAAGAATACCTTGCGCAACAACCATTCCGCCAATATCTTCGGGGCTGGTTTCTTTGCGGACAAGCATTACTTTTTCGCCTCTTGCGTGCCAGGCTTCGGCATCTTTTGCATTATAAACGATTCTGCCGGAAGCTGCGCCCGGAGACGCATTTAATCCTTTTGTAAGCGCTTTTGCTTCTTTTTTTGCTTTTACATCGATCATTGGGTGCAAAAGTTGATCTAGATGGCCGGCAGTAACACGCATGATAGCGGTATCTTTGTCGATTAAACCTTCCGCTACCATATCCACTGCGCATTTTACGGCGGCAGTTCCCGCGCGTTTACCGTTACGGGTTTGCAGAATGTAAAGTACGCCCTGTTGGACGGTAAATTCCATATCCTGCATATCTTTATAATGTTTTTCCAGTTTGTTTTTATATCCGACAAGCTGTTTGTAAATTTCCGGCTTCTTTTTTTCCATAGTGGCAATTCTGTCCGGTGTTCTGATACCCGCAACAACATCTTCGCCCTGAGCATTAAAAAGATATTCGCCGTAGAATTCGTTAATACCTGTAGAAGGATCGCGGCTGAAACAAACGCCTGTGCCGGAATCTTCGCCAAAATTGCCGAAAACCATTGACTGAATATTAACAGCAGTACCTTTAAGATCTTTAAGATTGTTGATTTCGCGGTATTTTATGGCTCTTTCGTTCATCCAGGAGCCAAAAACGGCCTTAATTGCGCCCCAAAGTTGATCCAGCGGAGCTTGCGGGAAATCAGATCCTGCGTGTTTTTTAACGATTTGTTTATATTCTGTAACAAGATTTTCTAAATCGGAAGCTGTAAGGTCGGTATCAAGCTCTATTTTTTTATTATTTTTAATTTTAGTAAGGGCATCTTCGAAATAATGCCTTTTTACTTCCATAACTACATCGCCATACATTTGTATGAATCTTCTATATGAATCCCACGCAAAACGGGGATTTTTGGTTTTTTCTGCCAATCCCTTGACTGCTTTGTCGTTCATTCCAAGATTAAGGATTGTATCCATCATACCCGGCATGGAATCTACAGCCCCGGAACGAACAGCAACCAGTAAAGGATCGTTCGGATCGCCCAATTTCTTGCCCATTGTTGCTTCAAGTTTCTTTAAAGTTCCTTCGACTTCTTCTTTTAAACCTGCGGGATACTTCCCTTTGTTTTCATAATAAGCAGCACAAACATCAATTGCTATAGTAAAGCCCGGCGGAACGGGAATGCCAAGATTACACATCTCTGCAAGATTTGCTCCCTTACCTCCAAGCACCGGTCTCATCTTTGCGTTTCCTTCGGTCTTTCCTTTACCAAAGAAATAAACATTTTTTTGTTTTGCCATTCATCTCCCTCCTATTAAACATTATAAGAACATAAAGTTCTTTTTGTCAATACTTTATTTTAACATCTATACAAAAAAAGATCAAGATGTTATATTAAATATTATGAACTATTTTGATCTTCCTGTCTATAGAAATCAACAAAAAATTTTAGAAGTGTTAAAAAATAATCAAGCGCTTGTTGTAGAGAGTCCGACTGGTTCCGGAAAAACAACACAGCTTCCGGTGATTTTATACGAAGCAGGATACACAGAACGCGGAATTATCGGAGTTACACAGCCAAGACGCATTGCGGCGGTGTCTGTAAGCGAATTTATTGCCCGTCAAACAGAAACAAACATACCCGGACTCATCGGATACAAGATGAGATTCGCAGATTGTACCAATCATGAAACAAAAATCAAGATTTTAACCGATGGAATGTTGCTACAAGAGATGAAATTGGATCCCTGGCTGTCAAAATACAGCATGATCATGGTTGATGAAGCCCATGAACGCAGTTTAAACATCGATTTTATCCTTGGTTTGCTTAAAAGAGTGCTCGAAAGCAGGCATGATTTCAAAGTTATCATCTCTTCTGCGACAATAAATGCCGAAGTTTTCTCGGAATACTTCGGTGAATGTCCGATTGTTAAGATTGATGCGCAACGATTTCCTGTTACATTGGTGTATGAAGCGTTAAATACCGGAGGAAGCAGCGAAAAAACTTCATCTCGACCGCCGAACGAGAGAAATTCTGCCGCAGGAATGCAAAAAGACAATGCAGAAGAAGCAATATTAACTAAAATCGAGTCGATTACCACAAGATTTATCGGCGAAAGACGCGAAGGAGACATTTTGATCTTTCTTTCCGGCGAAAAAATGATTAAAGAGTGCATGAAACGACTTATTTTTAGTTCTGTCGGTAAATTTTTACATATTATTCCGTTGTACGGCAGATTAGGCAAGGAAGAACAGGAAAAAGTCTTTGAAACAACTCCAAAAGGTAAAACAAAAGTGGTTATTTCCACAAATATCGCGGAAACTTCGGTTACTATCGACGGAATTACCGCAGTAATTGACAGCGGATTGGCAAAATTAAACTGGTACAACCCCCGCACATTCACTTCCAGCTTGATCGAAGGACCAATTTCAAAGGCATCGGCGAATCAACGCAAGGGAAGAGCGGGAAGAACACGCGAAGGAACTTGTTATCGTCTTTATACACGAAAAGATTTTGAGAATCGATCTTTATATACCACCGAAGAAATCTTTAGAACAGACCTTTCGGAAGTAATTTTACGCATGGCAGACCTTGGAATTACCGATTTTGAAAACTTTGATTTCATTGCACAGCCTGATCGAGCGGGTTTAATCGGCGGAATAGAGACATTAAATATGCTTGGAGCGCTTGAACCGGATCGAAATTTATCAAATGTAGGTAAATTGATGACCGAATTCCCTCTTGCTCCGCGGCAATCACGAATAATTGTAGAATCGATACTAAAATATCCCGATGTAATCCGCGAAACTATCATTGCTGCGGCATTTTTATCGACACAAAGCCCCTATATACTGCCTCCGGGAGAAGAAACCGATGCAAGACAGGCGCATCATCGCTTTAGAGATGATTACGGCGACTTTGTATCATACTTAAAACTATTTAAATCCTATAACGATTCGACAAACAAGACAGGTTTTTGCGAAAAAAGTTATCTCGATGAACGAGCGATGGCGGAAATTGTAAATGTTGTCAATCAATTGGAAGAAATCCTGGCAAAAATGAAAATTCCTGTGCATCAAAGAAGCCAACCGCTTACCGGAAACGAAATTGACGATTATTTATGCTGCATTGGGCGTGGAATGATCCAATTTGTCTGCACACGCGAAGGCCGCGGCAAATTCAGCACTTATCGCTCTTTAACGGCGGATAAAATCATTATTCATCCGGGCTCTGTAATGTTTAAGGTCGATCCGCAGTATATCGTAGCGGGAGAAATTGTCCGCACTTCCAGAATGTATGCTATGTCGGTTTCGCCTTTATCTAGACAAGTATTGGAAAGACTCGGCATAACTTCCTTTCTTGCGCAGGGGCGTGAAGATGCGGAAGGCGCGGAAAGAAAAGAAAAAAGAGGCGAGAAAAAAAGAGACGAAGAAAAAGGCAGGCAAAAAGTTCGGGATTTTACCAATAATATAATGATCGAAGGCGAAGTTTTTGAAATAAAAACGATTAAAGGCAAGAAAACAGTTCAATTACCGTGGGAAAAACTGGCAAGAATTCGAGATAAAATTCCTTCCGAAACATTTTACAAGGGTTTAAAGGGAACAATTACTTATAAAAATCAATTTATGCTGCTGGCAGGAGAAAAATTGGAATTGATCCTTGCTTTGGCTCCAACTTTAGATGTTGACGGCGCTTTTTCCCGTTCCTGGCCCCGAAAAGAAAGTTTTAATACTGCCGAAAACCTTTCCTCTCTTTTGGAACATCTGGACAGTCTTGCGCGCCCATGTAAATGGAAGAAAGATGCAAAAGAGCTTGGTTTTTTGGGTCTTTTTACTGACGGCGATGGAAATTATTGGTTTAGGGCATCGCGGGGTTTTCATACAAGCTTAAACGAGAGTCTTTCCAGTCTTGATACATTAATCAGCGAGCTTGACGAAGATATTGCCATTGAACAAAAACATATTGTAAACTCATGTTATAGAAGACTCTCGGATTATTTATGATTAAAACCAAACGATTTTCTTTTTCCGCCATTTATTTTTTTGGCTGGGCTGCTTTGGCTACTTATGCCCTGGATTTTGTTTATTACAGCGAAAAAATTGGTTTTACAAGCTCGGAGATTGGTTTTATTTATGCGGTAAAAGTACTGCTGGGTATTGCGCTCCAGCCGCTCTTTGGTTTTATCTGCGATTATATTAAATCGACAAGAAAAATATTAATTTTAATGGGAGCTGCATCTATCCTGTTAAGCATTTTCCTTCCAACGGCTTCTGCAAAATTAGCAATACTTCTTATTGTTTTTGGAAATGTTGCCGCTATCTGTGCATTTATGCCGCTTTTGGACAGTTGGGCTGCCCGTGAATGTATTGACGAAGAAAAATTCCACTTTGGGTCGCTCAGAATGTGGGGTTCGATTGGTTTTGCGATTGTTGCCTTTATCTACGGCAGAATGAGCATGAATTTTGATATTACCTATATGTATTACGGGCGGGCAATCTTTTTTGTCGCAACGCTTCTGTTTCTTTTTTTTAACCAATATGACGACAACAGACAGGCGGCTGCTTCCAAAATATCTGCTTTTCGAAGGGCAAAAGAAGAAAAACCCGCTGTCAGGGAATTATTTGCCAAAAAAGAATACTGGCTATTTTTTATTTTTCTGTTTATTTTTTGCTTTCCAATCAGCGCTGCCAATACATTTTTTCCAAGGCTTCTTTTGGAAAAAGGCTCTACAAGCCAAATTATTGCGCTGTTTGGCTCGATTAATGCTTTGGTAGAAGTTCCCTTTTTATTGTATGCAAGAAAACTTACCCGCAAAGCAGGTTCGCGCGGATTAATTCTTGTCGGCGGCGCTTTTGCCGTAATGCGCATGGTTGGTTTTGCTTTTGCGCCTACTATTCCCCTGCTTCTGACATCGCATCTTTGCATTGCGCCCTATGTCGGCTTTTTTATTCCGGGTTTTATTTACCACAGTTACAGTATTGCGCCAAAAAACACACAGGCTTTTACACTTACAACTTTACAGGGGCTGGCTATAGGTATTTCCGGTATGTTAAGCAGTTATTTTGGCGGAATAATCGTAGAATCTGCAGGTATTCAATCCATGTTTGCGTATTATTCTATCTTTAGCATAGTTGGTTTTTTAATGTATATTGTTATATCTTTGCCAAAAAAAAATTCAGTTGAATAAACCTGGACAATTTGCCACGACAATTTGTCATACTTGCCATAAAGAGGGTAATTATGCAAAAATAACACCATGCCGCAAAAATTGCATGATATAGCGGAGAAATCCAAACGAGCCTTGCTTGTAAGTTTAAGTAAGGATGCCGCCAGAGAATTGCGGGGGCTTGCAGAAACTCTGGTGCTGAATATTGTTTCTCTGGAAATAATTAATATACGCGAAAAACAGCCAAGGTTTGGCATGGGAAGCGGAAAAGCATCCGAGCTTGTGGAAAAAGCAAAAGAACTTAAAGCGGACTGTATTGTATTCGATTTTGATCTTTCTCCTTCGCAGCAGCGAAATTGGGAGGAGCTTTCGGATCTTCCCGTGCTTGATAGACAGGAATTAATTATTCAGATATTTGCTTCCCGGGCAATAACAAGAGAAGCGGACTTGCAGGTACAGCTTGCCCAGCTTCATTACCGCCTGCCGCGGTTAACCCATAAATATATCGATCTTTCGCAGCAAAGAGGCGGCCGCTACGGTTCCAAGGGAAAAGGCGAAACAAAATTGGAAACAGACCGCCGAAGAATCGAACAGCAGATTCATAAATTGGAAAAAGAAATAGAGCAGGTTACAAAACAACGGCAAGTACAACGCCGTCAGCGCGAAAGACAGGGGCTGCCTGTCTGCGCAATTGTCGGTTACACCAATGCGGGCAAATCGAGTTTGTTAAATGCGTTAACAGGCGCGGATGTATTTGTAGAAGATAAATTGTTTGCCACATTGGATGCGACAACCCGCCGCCTGCAGCTCGAAGACGGAAAAACCGTGCTTTTAACGGATACAGTCGGATTTATCCGCCGTCTGCCCCACTCGCTTATTAAAGCATTCCGCTCTACATTGGAAGAAGCATCGCACGCAAATCTTATTTTGCATATATTGGATGCCTCTGATGTAAATATTAACGAATATTATCAAACTACGATTAATGTTTTATCCGAACTGGGAGCCGCCGAAATCCCCGCCATTACCGTATTAAATAAAATCGATAACCTGGAAGATTCTTCCATGACAGAAAGCCTGTTATCCAAATACCCGGACAGCATGGCAATTTCGGTAAAAAAAGATATTAATCTGAATTTTTTAAAAAACCTTATATCGCAAAAAGTTATTTTAAACTTTTAGCAAAATCCGCAATTTTCTGTTTGGCTTCTTCGATATTTTTTACAGCATCTTTATAATCTGCTTCGGCAATAATTTCGTTTCCTGCAAGCAAGGTTTTAAATTTTTCCAGCGATTGCCCCCTGCCTCCGGCATGGCATACAAAGAGGGCTATTTTTTTACCGGTTATGTTCGCCTGCGAAATAAATGTATTAATTGGCGGTGCAGGGGAATCTGCCCAAACAGGAGCGCCCAGAATTATTAAATCATAATTGGAAGCATTAAATTCGTACGAAGCAAGCTTTGGTTTTTTATTAAACAAAACCATGCCTACTCCCCAAAATAAACTGCCGACAAAACCGCGCTTTTTTTCCTTAGTCAGGCGCAGCCTGAGTAAATCCGCTTTTAAATGGCTCTTTATCTCTTCTGCGACAAGAGAGCAATTTCCGTCCAGGGAATAAAATACAACTGCTGTTTTCATGTGTTCTCCTTTGCGCTTACCGCCAGCGCACTTCTAAATTTACCGGATTTTCCAGTACCAATAAATCGACAAGCGCAATATCAAATTCCGCCCGTCTTCCCGAATATGTCCCGCCTCTTACACTTGTAATTGTACCGGGGAAATCTATGGAAGCGCGAATTCTGGACGATGCTATTTCATCGCTTATTGCTTTACTGTAAAAAACCTCGATAATTTCCAGGTACTCGGTTTTAGTCATTGTATCTTCTGTTACTATGGGCGCCATTAGGGCATTTAGAATCATATCTATATCCGGCGAAAGCAATTTAATAATTCCGGGGCCATTAGTACGATTTATATTGATAACACAACGCCCGCCAGAACTGCCCTGTTCGAAAACAACAAAACCGCCGCTGCCTGTACCGGAAAGAAAATCGCCAATTTGCGAAATACGAACTGTACCCTCTATAGCGGACGGACTTGTATTCCTGAACGAAGCCGATGTTATGCCGGGTGCGCCAGACATTGACCTTGTTATTACTTCTCCGTCAAGAACTCCGCCGCCGGTCTGCCCGCCTGCCGCAGCTATTGTCCTGATTAAAGTGGTAATTCTGGTGCCCAACGAAGCGTTAATTGATATTGATGCTGATCCGTCTGCCGAAAGAGAACCGTTTATCCTTGCAGAGCAGGAAAAACTAAATAAAAGCGTTGAAAACAGGCATATAAAAAACAATCTTTTCATATATAAATTCATTCTTTAACCTTCTTCTCCGAAAAAAACGGATTAGCGCAGGTGTTCGTTAAGAACATCACACAGAGGCACAGAGCCACAAAGCCGTAATCAGTTAATTTTATTTTACTTTCTTTTTTCATAAATAACCTCATTATTACATCAATAAAGAGAGAATTTGAATTCACATTATAAGTCCCACGACAGGCTTTTCCTTTCATTGTGTTATTTTACCGCTTTTGGGGGTCTTGTCAATACTAGAAGTTAGAGGTTAGAAATTAGAGGTTAGAGGCTAACTTCCAACCTCTAACTTCTAACTTCTAGTTTCCATATATCTTAAAAACATGCTATAATCCAAAGAATGCAACTTAATTGAACAATTTATGTCTAAATGTCATGGGGTTAGTATCCTGTATAAAAAAAGGAGGAAATTATGGGAGTTCCGTATACAGAAAAACCGTGGGAATTTTTAGAGGATTTTAGGGGGAAAGCTTTTACAGGGCAATGGCCGACTGTACCGGAGATGTTCAGAATAACAACCACCCGGTATCCTGAGCGCAACTGTTTTACAATTTTCGATCCGGACAGAATCAGCTTAAATTACACAGAGTCGCTTAAAAAAATCGAGGCTGTCGCTCGTTGGCTTTTTAGCAAGGGAATTAAAAGGGGCGATAAAGTTGCCGTTACAGGGAAAAACCTGCCGGAATGGACAGTTGCCTACCTTGGTATCCTGTTTGCAGGCGGCGTAGTTGTTCCTATCGATTATCAATTAAGAAACGAAGAAACTGATTTATTAATAAAAACAGCAAGCGCGCGAATTCTTTTTGTTGACGAGGAAAAATACGATTATTATACGCAAAACCGCGGCAGCCTGGAAGAGATAATTTCCCTTAAAAAGGGAATTGGAACATATATTTACGATCTGGACGGACCCGAAGCAAAAATAGAGCAAAGTGTAGAAACAGATTTAGCCGCAATACTTTTTACATCCGGTACAATGGGAGTCCCAAAAGGTGTAATGCTTACACACAGAAATATTGTTTCCGATTGTTATCTTGCGCAAGGGACTCCGCTTATCGTTCTTCATACCGATGTGTTTTATGCCATTCTTCCTATTCATCATTCATATACAATGCTTGCGGTATTTATCGAAACAATCTCCACAGGCGCGGAAGTTGTATTCGGCAAAAAAATGGTAACTTCGCAAATTTTAAAAGATTTAAAAGAAGCGCAGGTAACCATGCTTCTTGGCGTTCCAATGCTTTTTAATAAAGTATTGGCAGGAATTATAAGAGGATTAAAAGCAAAAGGTCCTGTGGTTTACGGCCTTCTCTCTTTTATGATGGCAATATCCGGTTTTATTAAAAAAGTATTTGGAGTTAATCCCGGCAAAAAAATGTTCGGATTTGTTTTGGAAAAAGCAAGCTTAAAATCTATTCGTATTTGTATAAGCGGCGGCGGTCCTCTTGCTCCAAGCGTTTTCAGAAAATATAATCAGTTGGGTATCGACTTTGTGCAGGGTTATGGGCTTACAGAAACATCTCCTATAATTACGATTAATCCTGTAGAGCAATACAAAGAAACAAG
This sequence comes from Treponema sp., assembly GCA_031286205.1. Classification (GTDB taxonomy): domain Bacteria; phylum Spirochaetota; class Spirochaetia; order Treponematales; family Breznakiellaceae; genus WQXQ01. The sequence goes on along the minus strand of JAITUR010000047.1, from coordinate 4,209 downwards.
CGTAGGCCGTATATGCCCGCAGGTTGATATGAAGATATTAAACCCCGATGAACGCGGAATAGGAGAAGTTATCGTTAAGGGGCCAATGGTAATGCTTGGCTACTATAATATGCCGGAAGAAACAGCAGCCACTTTTACGCCGGACGGTTATCTTAAAACAGGCGACCTTGGCTATATGGATAAAGAAAATTATTTGTATCTAACAGGACGCGCAAAAAACATGATCGTTACAGAAAGCGGCAAAAATGTGTACCCTGAAGAAATAGAAAATGAATTCCAGTTATTCGATGAAGTGGATCAAATTTTAATTCGCGGTTATATTCTGGATCAAAAATTAAAAACCGAAAGAATCGAAGCGCTTATACATCCAAACCCCGAATTCAAAAATGAAAAGGACGAAACGCCTTCTACAGAAGACATGAAAAAGAGACTGGACGCAATTATTTTAGAGGTGAATCAAAGATTGCAGCCTTATCAAAAAATAAGCAGGCTTGTAATTCTTGACAGACCAATGGAAATGACTACTACCAAAAAGATTAAACGGCACGCTGAATGAGCCTCCGCAGGGCTTGGCAATAAGTTGCCCGCCCAGCGGTATCTTTAAACTCTGCAAGCTGCGCTTAAAGCGTGGCCTTCTAATCCTTCTGCTCTTGCAATTATTTCGGCGGCTTTTTGTGTTTTTTTAAAACCTTCGCCGGGGCTGCACCGCAAAGTTGTAACGGTTTTTAGAAAATGCCGGACAGACAAGCCGCCGGTAAACCGCGCGCTCCCCGATGTCGGCAAGGTATGATTAATCCCCGCCGAATAATCTCCAAGAGCTTCCACAGCAAGATCTCCAATAAAAAGAGAGCCGTAATTTTTAAGATACGGAATCCAATTGTCGTTATCCGCTGTTTGAAGCTCCAGATGTTCCGGCGCAATTTTGTTTGCAATACAAATTGCTTCTTCCCTATTTTGATACACAACAATAAGTCCGCCATTTTTAAACGAAGCACGGGCAGCGGCGGCAGTTGGCAATGTTTCCAGACGTTTTTCGACAGCGGCGGCAATTTGTTCCGCAAGATCTGTATTGGGAACAAGAGCCCGCGCCCGCGCATCCGGATCATGCTCCGCCTGAGCTATCATATCGGCGGCGGCAAGGTCTGCGGCTTTTGGAACAGATCCATCGCTTATTACAAGTACATCGGAAGGACCTGCGATAAAATCTATTCCAACTTGTCCGTAAAGATACCGCTTTGCCGCCGCTACAAATCTGTTTCCCGGTCCCGCAATTACATCTGCACAAGGAACCGTTTCTGTCCCATACGCAAAAGCGGCAATTGCATGAGCGCCGCCAATAGCAAAAACACGGAACTTGTTATTTTGGGTGTCTATCTTAACCCCGCAAGATTTTGCGGCTATCGCGGCGGCGGCAAGATTTTTTTTGTTTGGCAAACCGTCTTCCTGAGGCGGCGAAGAAAAGAATACTTCTTCCACCCCTGCGGTAAATGCAGGAATAAGAGCCATAAGCACCGAAGAAATTAACGGATATAATCCGCCCGGGGCATAAACTGCCGCACGCTCGACAGGGATTATTTTTTGACCCGTAAATACTCCCGGCTGTGTTTCTGTTTCGAAGTCAAAAAATTGCTCTCTTTGTTTTTTGGAAAAGAAAACCAGGTTTTCCGCGGCAAGCTCCAGTGCTTCCGTTAATTCCGGATTGGAAGTTTTTAATTCATTATATGCTTTTTGCAATTCTGAAAGAGGTATTTCCAATTTTTGCGGCGAAGATTTATCGAACTTGCCGGCATATTTTCGTACTGCGGCATCGCCCTTTTTTTGTACAGCCGCGATAATTTTTTTAACTGCGGTTTCTGTCTTAATATCTTCTTCTATAATTGTTTGAGTTTTCCAATATGTATCGAAATCCTTGCCGTTAATAATTTTCATATTATTTCCCTGCATCTTTTAATTAACTCCGTCATTTCTTCGTCGGTTCCAATCGATATACGAAGATAATCCGAAATTCTATCCTTGTTAAAATGACGGACAAGTATTCCCTTTTCCCGCAGAGCCGCAAAAAAATCCGAACCTTTTATATCCGGTGCTTTTACAAATAAAAAATTTGCCGCTGACGGCAATACCGTAAATTTTAATTCACGAAGTTCTTTTGCTGTCCGTTCACGGGTTGCCGTTATTTTTGCTGTAATTTCGCTGTAATAAGCGGAATCTTCTATTGCGGCTACCGCCCCGGCAAGCGCAAGCCGGTCTATGGGATAAGAGTTAAAGGAATCTTTTATACGGCAAAGCCCTTCTATTAATTCCTCGCTTCCAACGGCAAAACCAAAACGCAAACCCGCAAGACCTGCAGACTTTGACATTGTGTGAATTGTCAATAAATTGGGGTACTTCTCTATGCAGGGGTATGCTGTAACAGCGCCAAAAGCTACATAGGCTTCGTCAATAATTAACACTTTTCCCTGTTCCAAAAGATTTTCCGCAAGCGATGTTATTTCAGCTAAAGGAACCGGAATACCTGTCGGTGCATTTGGATTAGGAAAAATAACGCCACCGTTTGGGGTTTTGTAGTCTTCGCAATTAATGGAAAAATCGTCGCGTAGTGGAATGGTACGGTATGGAATGTTCCATAAATCGGCATATACGGGATAAAAACTGTACGATATGTCGGGAAATAACATTGTTTCCGTGGATTCAAAAAATGCGGCAAACGCAAAAGCAAGAATCTCGTCGGAGCCGTTTCCCGCAAATACCTGTTCCGGTTTTACGCCGTATTTTTTTGCGGCGGCTTCGCGGAATATCGTACTGGAAGGATCGGGGTAAAGTCTTAAATCTTCATTCGCAGCATTTTTTATTGCTTCTATAACTTTGGGCGAAGGCGGATACGGATTTTCGTTTGTGTTAAGTTTAATAAATTTCCTGTCCCTGGGCTGCTCGCCGGGAATATATGGGGAGATATTTTTTGTTTTTTCATTCCAATACTTACTCATACACTTACTTCTTGTGTCTCCTGTCCAGCTCGTTAAGAACATCCTCGATTGTTACGCCTTCTTTTGTCATAAGCACAGTTGTAAAATATAATAAATCTGCCGCTTCCCAGATAACTTCTTCTTTTGTTTTTGCAGTACATACTTCTTCCGCTTCTTCCATAATCTTTTCGCGGACAAGTTTATTGTCCAAAGTTGCGGTGTAAGAACCGGGCGCAGGGTTACTAAAACGATCTGCAATAATATTTTGCAACAGCTCTATTGTATATTTTCTGTTTGTTTCAAAACAAGACCATGCACCGGTGTGGCAGACAGGACCTTTAGGCTCGGCAACGGCAATAAGAGCGTCACGGTCGCAGTCGGCGCGCATTTTTACAAGTTTAAGAACATTGCCGGAATTTTCTCCCTTCATCCAAAGTTTATTTCTTGTACGGCTATGGAAGCAAACATTGCCGCGTTTAAAAGTTTCGGTTAACGCTTCTTTGTCTGCAAAACCTGTCATTAAAATCTGCCCGTCAGGGGATTGAGCAATAACAGAAATCATTTCCGTTTTTTTCCAGTTTAGAGAGGCAATAAATGCATCGGCAAGAGATATTTTTCCTGTGTACAATGCCATTCCAAGCTGCACATCGCAGTCAAGGGCGGCAATTTGCTCCGCTTCTTCCAACGAGGAAACACCGCCCGCAACTGTTACAAGACAGGAAACCGCTTGCCTGAGTTTGCGGACAGGCTCCATGTTGATACCGCTCATTCCACCCTCACGTTCTACGCAGGTAAAGAGTAATTCGCCCGCAAAGGGTTCCACGGCTTTTGCCGCTGTTATTAGGTCGATACCTGTCGGTGTTTTCCAGCCGTCTACCGTAATTTCGCCTTCGCGCGCATCTATCGCCACGATAACCCGCTCTCGACCGATTTTATCCGCCATTGCTTTAAGGAAAGAGGTGTTCACCGCGAATTTTCCGTCGGTTCTAAAAGCGGCAGAGCCAATTATAATCTTGCGCGCTCCAAGGCTTACAAGTTCTTTTGCCTGTTCGGGCGTACGGATACCGCCGCCTACCCTGCACTCTGCTTTTCGCAAGATGGGTTTTATTAAATCGAGGTTGCTGCCTTTATTCATTGCGGCATCAAGGTCTATTACCGCTACTTCGCCGTAGCGGTTAAACTCCTCCGCCAGTTCCAGCGGATTGTCCCTTTGCAGTACAAGTTCGTCGCCCTGTTTTAACTG
>JAITUR010000100.1 GCA_031286205.1 Treponema sp. | reverse complement strand
TATGCTATAATAAAACTATGAATCAGGAATATATAGAAAGACTAAAAAAAATCGAGGCGGAGCTGAACCGTTGGCTGCCTGAAACTGCCGTAAACTGGTCGGGTACAGACAGCCCGCAATTCTCCAAATTGGAGAAGGTTTTTCCCGGATTAGGAAAAGAATTAGACAGCCTGCCGCTTGAACCCATCTTTGCGCCGCTGACAGATATTCTTTCCCGCGGCGGAAAAAGGTGGCGGCCGCTTTTAATGACGCTTGTCTGCGAAACCCTTGGCGGGGGCGATGCCGCCCTGCCGCTTACCCCGCTTGTAGAATTTTCCCATAACGCATCTCTTATTCATGATGATATCGAAGATGACTCGGACGAGCGGCGCGGAAAGCCGGCAGTGCATCATCTTTACGGTATGGATACTGCCATAAATTCAGGATCGTTTTTTTATTTCTTGTCCCTTTGCTGTATCGATTCTTATTACGGAGACGACAAAGATAAGATATATAAATTATGGGGCGACCATATGCGTAAATTGCACATGGGTCAGTCAATGGATATACATTGGCATCGAGATATTTCGATTGTTCCAAGCATAGAAGACTACTACACCATGTGCGGAATGAAAACCGGCTGCCTTGCAAGCCTTGCCGCGGAGTTGGGCGCATTTACGGCAGGAGCTCAAGATTCAATGCAAAAATTCGGGAAAGCGGCAATGAAGCTGGGAATTGGTTTTCAGATATTGGACGATGTTAAAAATCTGGCAAATAAAATCCCCGGAAAAAAACATGGAGATGATATAGTCGAAGGTAAAAAAAGCCTTCCTGTCCTTTTATATCTGAACAAATATCCAAAAAAGCGGGAGCTAATCTTTTTCTATTTTTACGAGGCAAAGGAAAAAGGATACAATGCTCCGGAAGTGCAGGATTTAATTAATATTTTAACGGAAACAGGAGTTTTGGACGAAGCAGAAGAAAAAGCCCAATCACTTATTAAAGAGGCGCGGGAAGTGCTAGATACTCCATTATTAAACGGTCTTATAGATTTAATCAGTTAATGGTATAATCAATCAGTGAAAAACATGATTTCGTGCGAAATTTGGTCTATTCTCAAAACCAGTCATGGGAATGCCCTGCTTTTAAAGCCAAAAAACATGGATGTCGCGGTGCCGGTTTTTATCGGAACCCTCGAAATGCAGTCAATATTGATAGGTAAAGAAGGCATGAGGCTGCCCCGTCCGCATACCCACGACCTTTTCCTGAATATGCTTACAAATGTAAATCTTTCCATTAAAAGGGTGGAAGTTTACGAGCTTTTGGACGATGTTTTCCATGCCCGCCTGATTATTACAGGAGGAGAATATACCTCCGAAAACCCCCTAACCCTGGAAAGCCGCCCTTCCGACGCATTTGCCATCGCTTCCCGTAAAAAATGCCCTATTTTCATGGCTACCGCCGTAATAGAAGAAACAGGGGTTCCTTTAGACTTTTTTATCGCCAATTTGGAGGAAGAAGACCCTGTAGACAGAAACCGGTCGCTCCGTGACCAGTTGGATCAGGCGGTAGCCGAGGAAGAATACGAACAGGCGGCAGAAATACGGGATTTGCTAAGATTGCTGGAAGATGACTCCGATAATCAGTAAAAAGTCATATTGCATGAAGAAAGGATTTGTATTAAACTTATATTATGATGTTGATTCATAACAAAAGCCGCCTTGGCTTGTTTTGTACCAATATATTCAGACTGGTATGTATTTTATACCTTGCCTTTTTGGTGCTGCCAGATCGTATAAAACTACTCCATATAGCCTCGGCTGCGGAGTATGGTATTGGCGGCGGCGTCATTTTCGAAGAAGACTTGCTGGATCAACTTTCCCAAATTAATTCTGAAACGCTGGAAATCCTTGAATCCCTGGAAGTTGATACTTTATCCAGATCCCGCGCGCTTTTTTACGATTCCTACAAAGTTCAGAGAGGCGAAAATATAAGCGGGCTTGCAATCAATTTAGGGCTTAACCAGGATTCTATAATATCTGTAAATAAAATTACAAATACCCGTCTTTTGCAGACAGGGAGAGTTTTACTTATCCCCAACCAGGACGGAATTTTACATACTATCAGAAACGGGGAAACCTTAAGCGCCATAGCAGAAAGATACAAGGTCGAGCAGAATGTCATTCAAACGGCAAACGAGCTTTTTTCCGATACAATTTCTGTGGGCGCAGACCTGTTTATTCCCGGAGCAAAGCTTGATTGGATAAGACTTCAGGAAATTAACGGCGATTTATTTATCTGGCCGGTTCGCGGGGTAATTACATCCGGCTACGGTTACAGAAGAGACCCCTTTAATTCGGGACGCCGCCAGTTCCACACGGGAATTGACATCAGGGGAAGCCACGGCACTCCTGTAAGATCTGCAATGTCAGGTCGTGTAAGCCAGGTAGGTTCTGATCGTGTATTGGGCAACTATGTAATTATCAGCCACCATTCAGGTTATCGTACACTTTACGCCCACCTTAGCGTTATCAGAACCAGAACAGGGGCATATGTTGCGGCAGGGGAACGCATTGGCGATGTAGGCAGTACCGGTTTAAGTACAGGATCGCATCTTCACTTTACAGTTTATAAAAACGGCGTAACAGTTAATCCAAGAACATTGCTAAGATAAATGCTTCGATAATAAATCTAAACAACTTACTCCAACGAAGAGAACATTGTAACAAATGGGGATACTATATCCATTTTGATAATTTGATCGATTTCATTATCAATATCATCGTCGCCATAACTGTCGAAACCACCAGCCTCCTGAACAAGAATTGTGCTGGAAAATTCTATTTCGCTTGCTATGGCAAGAAGTCCTTTGCGGTCGAGGGTTGTTTTGGTTTCCGGCACTGCGCTTTCATCGGAAAGCCGTATTTCGCTTATTGCCCGCGCAAGGAGCCCTCTTGTCGGATATACTTCGGTAACAGTTTCATATTCACTGGCAAGCCTTAAAAGCCCTTTGGAAGGCGCAGGTACAGATACAGGAGCGGGCGGGATTTCTTCGAATATTTCAAATTCACTTGCCAACTGCAATAGACCCCTGGACGGAGTTTTAATTTCTTCTTCTTTGTAAGCAAATTCTTCTGTTACTTCTTCTGTTAAGGTTAATTCTTCTATTGCTTCTATTTCTGCTATTTCTTCTTCGGAAGATATTTCTTCTGCAAGTATTTCTACTTCTTCTACTTCATCCAGCTCTTCTATTTCATCCAATTCTTCTATTTCTTCTATTCCATCTATTTCTTCATCATCTTCTTCCAATTCGTCAAGAGCTTCTGCTTCTCCGGCAATTTCTTCTAAATATTCGGCACCTTCTTCAGTTCTTGCTTCGTGCGCCTTCTGAACAATATCTTTAGAAGCAAGAGAGGATAATTTTAATGCAAGCGCGGCATGGCCGGAGTTTACTCTTACAATAGCAATTATTTCATCCCAGGATTTATCTATAATACTGTCTATGATTTTTTCTATTTTACTGCTTAACCGCAGTTTATATTTTAATTCGAACTTTATTTCATCGCGGCGCTGTTCCAGTTCCAACAGCCATCTTATTTTTTCCTGCGTACTTTTATCTACATACAACTGTTCAAACAGGGTCTCTCTTAAACGGCGTATACGATTACGCACAACAGTTACAGGATTAGGCTTAAAGTTTAAAATAAAGAACAATGCAAGATAAAATGTTAAAAACATAGAAAGATACAAAATTGTCTTCATGGAATCGGAAAAATTAAATGAATCGTCATTAACAAGGCGGCCAAAAAATATTCCCTGGTTCGATCTTAAAGAAATTAAGGAAAATTTAATGCCGGAATCTTCTGAATCTATAATTATTCTGTCTTTAACTCCGTTTCTCCATACTTCGGAAACTTTTGTTTGTATTTCTATTTTAAATGCATCGGGGATTCCAAAAAGAACTCCGGGCGGAGTCCCAATTACAGAAACATTTTCGTTAACGCCTAAGCGTCCTTCAGATACAAGTTTTCCTGCAATTGCCCTGGAAGAAACCGAAAAAATAGCTGTTCCGTGGTAAACATCCATGGAATCGTTAAACGGGTAAGAAAAAATAATCCTTTCGCCTTTTTCGTCCATCGTAATTTTTGGCACGGCATTTGCAAGAACGCTTAAACTTTCGTACGGTAAAGCAAGAGAGTCTTCCGTATAATTGCGGTAAGAAGTAGATGTCGCAGTCTGAGAAATTATGTCGCGTGCAGATGTTGAATAATGAATCCTTATTCCGTTAGCATCTATAAATTGCACAGACTGAAGACCGCTTGTTGTTTCCAGCAATAACCCGTAAATTTTGGATCTTTCGAAAATATCATCTGCACTTTGATTATAAAGGAAGCTGCTGCACACCGCAGGATCTTTTAATGTTTGCGTAAATTTTTCTTGTAGTTCGAAAATAAATTCTTGAGCAAGCTCGGCGTCTTTTGCGTTTCCGGTTATGTAAGATTTAACAACAGACGGGTTGTAAAAACGGGTTTGAACAGAATCCAAAAGATTTTTGTCCGCCAATAAGGCAGCCCCGCCAAAAATGAGTATCGAAATTAGGAGAACCGCCAGCGGTTTCAAAAATGTTGACAAATTTATACCCGTTTACTCTATTTGTTCTATTATCGGCAAAAAAAGAGGGGAATTTTATTAAAATTTTGCGATTATAAGGGATTTCCCGCAGAATCCGGAGACTTATCCGAAGTCGAAATTGGCGCTGTAACGGGGATTGTGCCCGGAGCTAACCCAAGACGCTTCATTTGGTCTTCCTGTTCTTTCTGAGCGCTGTATTCGTAGCGCAGCTGGTTTGCTTTTACTATGGTATTTTTAAGCGCCGATAATTCGGGCTTTATTCCCTTTATTTTTTCGCGATCCTCTGCAGTTACACTTGTTTTAAAATGATCATCCAGCGCATTCAGGGTTTTGTGCAAAGCCTGAACTTCCCGGATATTTCTTTCCAGATGGCCAATAATCTGCTCTTCTGTCATAGCAGATATTTTTTGGTAAGCAGGACCGCGTACAAAACTACTAAGTATCCGTATTTTTTTATTTAAATCTTCCCTAAATTGATGAAAGTTGATTTTTTCTTTTACTTTTGCACCGGATGTAGAATCGATATATTCTATGTCGAAAACAACCTCTTCCGGCTCGGCACGGGTAATTTGTCTTATTAATTCTCTTAACACAAACAAAAAACCTTTTTTTCCGCTAACCATTACTTCCTGATTCTCGTCCAGCTTAAAACAAATTTCCGCCAAAGGATTCGATGCCCCGCCAATAACCTGAATGCCGTCCAAAAGAATTTTTTTGTAATCTACCATAGGTTTGGCGGATTTTGGCTTCTCTATTGCTACTCTAAGCGAATTAAGGACATTATCCCTTATATCGACACTGCGGGAAGAATAATCTTCTTTTATGATTTCTTCCATTAATTCTCTGTAAAAAGGAGAACCCGGCATAAGCTGTGCTATCTTTTTTTTGATATTTTCCAAAGTTGCTTCGGATTCGGACATATCCTTTGTAATATTCTGACGAACAGACAGTTTGTAGCTTTCCCTGTAATAAAGGTTAAGATTTTTAAGAATAGACATTATTTCGGCTGTGGATTTAGAAAGCCTGGAAAGTCCGCCGCTAATAATGCTCATTGTTAAGTGATCGACCCCTTGCTTTGCATGGTTAGTTAAGTCGGCTATTGCCGCAGTCATTAAACTCTGCGAATCTGACGATAAATTTCCCCATTCAATATAGCGGACAAGCCCTAAAATTCGTTTAATTCTTTCCAGATTAAGAAAATCAATTCCCAGCTGATAAAAGTTAACTAAAAAGTCAAGTTGATTATCATAGTTTGCCAGACGAAGAGAAAGCTGCTCTATTCGTTTCGCATCCTGAAAAGGATTAGAATCCGGCACTTCCAGCTCGGTAATTTTTGCTTCCTGTTTGTACGGGTCTTCGTCTATCAGCTTCTTTTTAAGATAAATATTGAATAAAGAAGAAAAAGAACTTTGAAACGCACGCAAATTATCCTTAAGTCTTACCAATTCATAATGTTCTAGCCATTCTTTTCGGGCAAGAAGAACCTGTCCCAGAGTATCAATATAGCCGGTTATATTATTTTCTGCCATATATACACTATAATTATCGGCATTTTTACCAATAATATTACCTTTCCAGGGACACTTAGAGGCGTGATTTCCAAAAATTATACAATTGTCCCGCCGCCGATAACGATGTCCCCGTCGTACATTACTGCCGCTTGCCCGGGAGAAATTGCCCGCTGGGGGTTTTCAAACTCTATATTCAATGAATTTTCGCTTATTTGCTCGGCAATTGCCGGCTGTTCCTGTTGTAAATAGCGGGTTTTTACCATAACGCGCATTGGTTTTTTTAAATCGGTACAGGCGATTAAATTAATATCTTTAGCGGTTAATGATTTTCTAAACAAGGATTCGTCGGGACCCAATGTTACAGTATTATCCTGAATCGACTTTGCGGCGACATAAACCGGAATATTAGCGGCAACTCCAAGCCCGCGGCGCTGCCCTATTGTATAGCGAATAAGCGCCTTGTGCCTGCCTATTACCTTCCCCTCTAAATCAAGAATATCCCCATGCGGATAAGTTTTGCCCGTATAATTTTCTATAAAACTTCCATAATCGCCGTCAGGCACAAAACAAATATCCTGGCTTTCTCCTTTTGACGCATTTACAAATTTGCGTTCTTCTGCAATTTTACGCACTTCTTCTTTTGTAAGCCCGCCCAGCGGAAAACGGATCTTTGCCAGTTGCTCCTGATTTAAACAGTACAACACATAGCTTTGATCTTTTTTTTCGTCGACTGCTTTTTGCAGAAGAAACCTGCCGCTTGCGGTATCCTGCAAAATACGCGCATAATGACCAGTAACTAAAAGATCAAACTTAAGCTGGTGCGCGCGTAATAAAAGCAGATTAAACTTTATATTGCGGTTACATTCTATACAGGGGTTGGGTGTTGCTCCATTTTCGTAAGTTTCTACAAAATGACGGACAACATAAGCATCAAACTCGCTGGAAAAATCAAGTACATGGTGATCCATTCCAAGGCTGGAAGCAACATTTCCTGCATCGTTTACATCGGTAAGAGAGCCGCAAGAACTTTCTCCCTTAAAAAGTTTAAATGTAACACCGGCACAGTGCAAACCATTTTCCAAACAAAGAGCGGCAGCAACAGAGCTGTCAACGCCGCCCGACATGGCAATTATTGCTTTTTCAGACATAGTTTAAATTATTGTTTTAATAAAAATATTAAAAACTTCTATTCCAAGAACCATTACTGCTGTAACTATGGCTCCGGCAATGATAACTCCAATAATTACAGCCAGCATGGTGCGCCGTTTGCTGACACCGAGTACCCATGAACCAATTGTCCCTGTCCATGCACCGGTAATAGGCAAAGGAACAGCCACAAATAAAGCTATGCCCAGCCATCCCCATTTTTCCATTCCGGCAGAAAGTTTCTGCCGCGCTCTTTCTACAAAACGATCAAAAAGTATTTTATACCAGCGAAAACCTTTTTCCGGACTTGTGCCATAAAAAAGTTTATGTATGGTGGCAAGGAATATCCAGCAGGCAGGCGCAATTAGAGCATTAAACAAAACAGCAAATAGATAAGCCCAATACCAGGGAATACCATTAATTATTGCAAAGGGTATTGCGCCGCGCAGTTCCGACACAGGCATAAAAGACAAAGCTGCAGTAATTAACAATACTGTAAACTGGCTCATGCTCCTCCCCAAAGCGAAGCGGGATACACACCTGCATTAGTTAAATCGTCGATTTTTTTAATTGCCGCTTCTTTATCTTCTTTGTAAGTAACTCCAAACCAGTCTGAGTTGGCATGAAGAACTTTAACCTTAAGGATTCCCTGTTTTATAAAGTGATCAACAGCTTTGGGAATAAAACATTCGGTTTTAAGGGCTTTTTCCGGCACCGCTTGCGCGGGATCGGGGACAGAGCTTAAAAAATCCTGTAAAAAATCATCGAAATATTTTTTAAACTCCGGAATTATATCCGGCGAGAAACCCCAAAAGTTCATTGATACAGGGGTATCGGCGGCAAGCTCTCGGATAGAACCGTCCGGAGCAGTGTTAAAGATACGCCCGTCTTTTTTTTCTATGGCGGTAAGCTCGTCAACGGCGGCAAGCAATCCGTCTTTTACTTCACAAACCCCGCGCGCAACTGTTCCCTGCGGGCTAAGGGTTTTTTCGAGCCTGTACGGAACAATCGATGCCGATGGCAATGCCGGGGACAGAGCTTGATTAAGATGTCCGCCTATTACGGCAAATGCTTCTCTTCCGTAAAAGTCATCGGCATTAATTATGGTAAATGGCGCATCAAGTTTATCTGCGGCGCAAAGAAGCGCGTGCCCCGTCCCCCAAGGTTTTGTTCTGCCAATTTTTTTCGCAATCGCGAAGATATCTTGTGGAATTAGAGTGTCCAGATTCTGAAAAGCAAGCTCGTATTTTAGCTTTGTCCCCATTCTGGCTAAAACCTGTTCCGTAAAATCCTTTTCTATATCGTTCCGAATTATAAAAACAACTTTTTCAAACCCCGAACGAATGGCATCGAACACGGAATAGTCCAGCAAAACTTCGCCATTCTTTCCTAGTTTATCCATTTGCTTAAGCCCGCCATAGCGGCTTCCCATACCGGCAGCAAGAACAACAAGTATTGGTCTTTTCATATTAACTCCTTATATATGTTATTAAAGAATAATTATCGAAATTGATAGTTTTAGATATTTTCCAACAAGCAGTATCGATTTCAGGAAAAAAAGTATCGCCATCGTACTCTTTGCGGAGCAAGGTAAGTTCGATTTTATCCGCAAGGGACAAAGCTTGCTTATATATTGATTCTCCGCCAATGATAAAAACTTTTTCGTAGCCGGCACAATCTTCGATAGCGGCGGATATAGAATTAAAGTATTTGACATCTTTTGACTCATTGTTGGGAACAGAGCTGGAAATAACCACATTCAAACGCCCCGGAAGAGGCTTTTTTGGAAGCGATTCCCATGTCATTCTTCCCATAATACAAGGCCAGCCCATTGTTAACTCTTTAAAGTTCCCCAGCCCTTCTTTAAGCGGCCAAGGCAATTTGTTGTTTTTACCAATAACCCGGTTTTTTGCCATTGCAGCTACTATATTTAATTCCATATTGATACAATAACGGACTCTGTCTGTATTTTCAAGTATCTATTGTTTATATCAATAAAAAATGCTATCCTGATATTATGAAAGCTTACCTTGATATAGTCCAAACAATTCTAAACAGCGGATTCCGCAAACAAAACCGTACCGGAATGGATGCCTTAACCATTGCGGGAGCAATGTTTGAACATGATATGATAGAGGGGTTTCCTCTTTTAACTACAAAAAAAATGCCTGTCCGCATGATTTTTTCCGAACTGGAATTTTTTATTCGCGGTATTACGGATAAAGAATGGTTAAGCGAACGCAAAAATTCAATCTGGAATGAATGGTGCAGTCCCGATATTGTTCCTTATGGCATTGACGAAGAAACAAAAGCTAAAATGATGGCAGAACGGGAGCTTGGCCCAATTTACGGATGGCAGTGGCGAAACTTTGGGGCTTTGTATGCGGCTTATAACAAACCTGCATCGGGGCAGGGCGTTGACCAGCTTAGTAAAGTTATTGATACACTTAAAACAGACCCCGGCAGCCGCCGCATGATTGTAAGCGCATGGAACCCTGTAGACCTGCACCGCATGGCTATTCCGCCCTGCCATTACGCATTTCAGCTAACGGTAATTGACGGCAGGCTAAATCTTCTTTGGAATCAGCGCTCTGTGGATGTCGCCTTGGGGCTTCCGTTTAATATTGCATCTTATGGCTGTCTTTTACATCTTCTTGCAAAAGAAGCGGGGTTAAAGGAAGGCAAACTTATCGGCTTTTTGGGAGATGTACATATTTATATAAACCATATAAACGAAATTAGCATTCAGTGCATTCGAACTCCAAGATCGCTGCCAAAAATTAAAACGGAAAACTTTTCGTCTATTTTTAACTGGCAATATACAGATACAATTATAGAGGAATATGATCCTCATCCGGCAATAAAATTCGATATAGCAGTATAATTTATGAAAAAAGATCAATTAATTTGGACGGAAAAAGAACGAAAAAAAGTTTTTGACTGCAAAATATTCTCTGTCCTGGAATCGTGGTGTACAGCGCCTTCTTCTATTACAGGGCAGTATAACGGACACGCGCAGGTTTTTTCCGTTATTGATACAAGGGACTGGGTTCTTGTTATACCTGTTGTAGAAATTTACGGCGTTAAAAAATTTGTAATGGTGTGGCAATGGCGGCATGGCTCTAAATGTTTAAGCCTGGAGTTCCCTGGCGGAGTTATGGAAAGCGGAGAATCTCCTGAGGAAGCGGGAATAAGGGAATTATATGAAGAAACAGGATACAAACCTGCAAGCATAAAAAAATTGGGCGAGTTTAACCCTAATCCGGCAATTATGTCAAACAAGGTTTATTTTTACCTTGCAGAAAATTTAACCAACTGCGAAAAACAAAAACTTGACGAAGACGAGTATGTAGAAGTAGAACTTGTTAACGCAGAAGAAGTAATTAACGGCATGGGAAAAGAGCCATATGTCCACGCATTAATGGGCACCGCTTTATCGCTTTATTTGAAAGACCAGTAATTTTGCGTGAATGGGGTTAGTGAAATTTGTGTTAAATTAATTACGAAAATATAAATATGAGGTATAAATGGCGTGGTTCAGGTAAATCAACTTTTTAAGGAGCTTATAAAATCCGGCAAGACACTTATCATTCTTACACATGAACTGGAAAAATGCCTTGCGCTTGCAAAAAAGTTTATTGTACTTTATAAAGGGAACAAGGTTTATGACGG
>JAITUR010000059.1 GCA_031286205.1 Treponema sp. | reverse complement strand
ACCAGATACATCTCTTACCAGTGATTCATTAACGATAGGCAGCGGCCCTAATGTATTTAAAATAGTTGTTACTGCCGACAGTGGCAAACCCAAGACTTATACCTTGACGGCAAACAAGGCTCCTAGTTCCAATACATTGATAGAAATGTTTGAAATATTAGGTGTGAGTGGTCCAAAAGTGTCTGTAGAGAATCCCGATGTGACAGAACTTTTAATAGTATCTGCCGGAGCCGGTTTAATCCATAATGTGCGAGTGACCCACAAAGGAGCTTCTGTAAGTCTTGATGGAACCACTAAAACAGGTTCATCTGTGGAGTTTAATAATGTTAATTTTTCCTCCCCAAAAACCTTTACGGTAATAGCAGAGAATGGCTTAGATACATCGAATTATACGGTAACCGTGATGGATTCTGTAGCAAAAGTAACCATAAACAGCGTTGATAAATATTTTGATAACCTTAATGAAGCTTTTAACGCTGTAAATGATAACCAAACCGCAACGATTACGGTACTGCAGGATATAGAAGAGCAGGAACCAATTAGCATATCAGAAGGAAAGAAAATTACCCTGACAAATGACGGTGTCAGAAAAATTACCCTTGGGGAAAACGGAAGTATGTTTACTGTAAGCGATAGCGGGACACAACTAACAATTCAAGGAAATTCACCAACAAATACCTTAACTCTCCAGGGAAAAGAAGATAACAATGCCGCTCTTGTTACAGTAAGCAGCAGCGGAGCCTTTACGCTTGGTGCCAATGCTATAATAACCGACAACAAACGCCTCACTACTAGTAGTCACAACGGCGGCGGCGTGTATGTAGAAAGCGGAGGAGCCTTTACCATGACCGGCGGCTCTATAACCAACAACACCGCAGATCGAGGCGGAGGTGTGTGTGTAACCGGCACTGGAATCTTTAACATGGACAACGGCATTATTTCAGGCAACAGCGCAAACAGTGGCGGCGGCGGTGTAGTGTTATGGAATATACCCGTGAGCGGCGGCAGAGGTTTTATAATGAACAACGGCTCTATAACCAACAACACAACAAGTAATACTAGTATTAATACTACTAATTATGGTGGTGGTGGTGTGGTTGTCCAATCCGGAACCTTTACCATGTACAACGGCACTATTTCAGGCAACAGCAGCGCATACAATGGCGGCGGCGTATCTACTACCGGTGGAAACGCGCGTTTTGTCATGGATAGTGGTACTATTTCAAGTAACACAGCAGCCAACAGAGGCGGCGGTGTATGTATGCGTAGTGGAACCTTTACCATGAATAATGGAGAAATAAAGGACAACACAGCCAATTCAAGTGAAGGAGCCGGTGTGTGTGTAATAGAAAACGGGACCTTTACCATAGAAGACGGAGCTATTTCTGCGGAAAGCGGCGAAACGATAAGTTTCCTTCGTGTAGACTCTGCTACTATGACATTGAACATCAGAGGAGGAAAAATTTCTACAACAACTGGCTATGCGATTTATAATTTTTCCGGCAATCTTGTGAGCATAACCGGCGGAGAAATTACTGCAACAGGCACCGGTACTGCTATTAGAACGGGATTGGGAAGTATCAATATTAGCGGAAGCAAGGTTATGGCAACAACCGGTTATGCGATTTACAATAGCACCAATACTGTAGTAACAATCAGCGGCACGAATACAATAACTTCGGCAAATGACACGGCAACGATCTATTCTACTGATAACAATGGTGCGGTTAGAATCAGCAACGCCAGCGGATTGAGTAATACTGGTACTGGCTTACTGGTTTCTACACCCGACGGACGACTGAGAATAGATAACGGAGTAGAAATACCTCTTGACAGAATATTCCCCAACACAGCAAAGGTAAGAATTGGCACAGGCGCATTTGAAACATATTACACAACCCTATTAGGCGCATTAGATCTTAATAGTAATGATACGCGAACCGTTACCTTGTTAAAGGATATAGAACATGCTCCAATTACCATAAATGGAGCAGGAAAGGATATTACCCTTGCCGGTGGTTCCAGAACAATCTCCCTTAGTCTAGACGGAAGCTTGTTTACTGTAGGAAACGGGGCAAAATTAACAATTCGAGGAATGACTCTCAATGGGGGTACCAATAATAGTGCTCTTGTTACGGTAAATAACACATCAACCTTTACGCTAGGTGCCTCTGCAAAAATAACCAACAACACTAACTACGGCGGCAGTGGCGGCGGAGTATTTGTGAATAGCGGCGGAACCTTTATCATGAACGGCGCGGACTCTTATATAGGCCAAAACGGCGCAGGTAGTGGCGGCGGTGTTTATGTGAGTGGCGGCGGAACCTTTACCATGAGCAGTAACAGCCTTATAGAAAGCAACACTGCAAGTGGTGATTACACCTCCTACGGTTACGGTGGCGGTGTGAGTTGTTATGGCACCTTTACCATGGAGAACAATGCTAGGTTAAGCAGCAACGCTGCAAGCAAAGGCGGCGGCGGAGTATATGTAAACGGCGGATCCTTTACCATGAACAATCAAACAACAATAAGCGGCAACAGCACTTCAAGTTTTGGCGGCGGTTTGTATATAAACTCTGGCGAGGTTAGGTTGAATGGCGGTATTATTTACGGGGCTAATGATAATACTCCAGGTGTAACTACAGGTGCAAAAAACTCAGCATCAGCTAACTCAGGGTCATCTCTTTATAAAAATGCGGGGGGTCATCTGTATCGCTACAATGGCTCCAGTTACGAAGAGCCATTTCCCGCTGAACAATCAATATCTCATGAAGATACCATAAACGGAGGGAATTATGTACTACCGCAGTAGCGAGTTGATTTGAAAGCATTTTATGGTGCCAGGCACGCACAATGAGCAGTGAACAATGATAATTGCTAACGGCTCTTTGCTGTTTGCCCCTGTTTGTTGGCTTGGAGGGGGAGTGCGGGAAACCATTATAGACAAAAATAAATATTGATATATAATATAAACATGGGAATAGAAGAACTATCAAATTGTATTGTTATAGACAATGGAATTCGTTTTGGGAAACCTTGTATTAAGGGTACCAGAATAACCGTTGGTGATATAATTCTATCTATATAAATATTTATGAAGAAATGTATATTCATTTGTCTTGTATTATTAAGTGTAAATGAGCTTAGTGCGGAAACACTTTTGCAAATATATCCACCGTCTTTAATTCAATATGTTTCCGGTAAACGCGCAATGTATAACACTTTCAGAAAAGATTCTCTGGATGAAATTTCTGAGGCAACTTTTTCTGAAAGTGAATATACTATGTTTAATCTACCAATTGAAATACGGCAAACTGTTGTGGAATTTTCCACTGTAGATTCAATGGTTGCCGGCGGGCTGTCTTTTTATTTTGAAAATAACGCATTAAGTTCCATAAATTTAAGTACAGGTTTAACTATAGGCTATGGATATAATAGAAATAAAGATTATTTTTCTTTAAGGTTAAATATAACAATATATCCATTGTATGAATTTCCTTTAAATATTTTTTGGAGAACTCCAAAATTTCCTTGGAAATTTGCTCTGGATACAAACATAGAATTACTTCAAATAGGACCTGTAAGTATTAATGCGTATCTTCGACTTATATGTTCGCCTACATCTGAAGCCGGTTCCGGTATTATGTATTATCCTGATATTGGTCTAACAGCAGGCTGGCTTTTTAAAAACATCATTAATTAATATCTGTTTATGTTGACCCGTAGCTCGCTTTTATCGGGCAGTTAATCCGTTCCTTAAAAGAGCCAACGCCGAAGGCGTTGATTTCGCTGGCATGGAGCAGGAAGAACTAGCCACCGAAACCCAAGTGCGAAGTATGTAGAAAGTTTTTGATAATGTTCCCCCAAAAACCATTGACTAAATCCTAAAAATTCGGTATTCTGATAAAAATTACTTATTTTAAGGAGATATAATATGAAAATTGGAATTAATGGTTTTGGCCGTATCGGTCGTTTGTCGTTCCGCGCAGGGCTCGAACGAAGCGAGTTTGAGTTTGTTGCTATAAATGATCCCTTTATGACACCGGATTATGTAGCATATATGCTTAAATATGACACCGTTCACGGCAGATTTAAAGGAACGGTAACATACGATGATAGCTCTATCACCGTAAATGGCAAAAAAATAGCGTTTTTTGCCGAAAAAGAACCCGCAAACATACCTTGGGGCAAGGTTGGCGCCGATTATGTTATCGACGCGACCGGTATTTTCCACGAAAAAGCAAAAGCTCAAGGTCATATCGACGGCGGAGCAAAAAAAGTTATCTATTCAGGCCCGTCAAAAGACGATACCCCGATGTTTGTCTGCGGCGTTAACCTGGACAAATATACCCCCGACATGAACTTTTTGTCCAATGCTTCCTGTACAACCAACTGTCTTGCCCCTCTTGCCAAAGTTATAAACGACAAATTCGGCATAGAATCCGGTCTTATGACAACCGTTCACGCCGCAACCAATACCCAAATGGTAGTTGATGCCCCGTCCCGCAAGGACTGGAGAGGCGGCCGCGCAGCGAGCGGCAATATCATTCCTTCGTCAACAGGGGCTGCAAAAGCAGTCGGCGTAGTAATCCCCGAGCTTAACGGCAAACTTACCGGTATGGCATTCCGTGTACCTACCCTGAATGTCTCTGTTGTCGACTTAACCGTCAATCTTAAAAAACCCGCCAAGTACGCAGAAATCTGCGCGGCGATAAAAGCAGCATCCGAAGGCGAAATGAAAGGCGTACTTAAATATGTTGATGAAGATGTTGTTTCTTCCGACTTTAACGGAGAAGAATGCACATCAATTTTTGATTCCAAAGCGGGCATTGCCCTTACCGACACTTTTGTAAAACTTGTAGCATGGTACGACAATGAATGGGGTTATTCATGCAAAATTCTTGACCTTATCAAGTATATTGATGGTAAAAAATAATGATTAAAACCGTTAAATCTGTTGATCTAAAAGGCAAGCGCGTCATTATGCGTGTGGACTTTAATGTTCCCATGAAAGATGGGGTAGTGCAGGACGACACCCGCATTACGGCGGCATTGCCTACCATTCAGTATATTCTGGAGCAGGGAGCAAAATCGCTTACTCTTATGTCACACTTGGGCGATCCATCCAAGGATTCGAAAAAGGCAAAAGAAAAAGCGGAGAAAGACGGTAAGTCGTTCGACGAAGATTCCTACATCAAGGGTAAGCACCGCATGGCTCCTGTTGCCGCTTACCTGCAAACCAAGCTGGGCAAACCTATAATTTTTGCGGGCGAAGACGGCTGTTACGGCAAAAAAGCGTTTA
This sequence comes from Treponema sp., assembly GCA_031286205.1. Classification (GTDB taxonomy): domain Bacteria; phylum Spirochaetota; class Spirochaetia; order Treponematales; family Breznakiellaceae; genus WQXQ01. The sequence goes on along the minus strand of JAITUR010000059.1, from coordinate 21,310 downwards.
TAGAAAGCCAGGCGGACGGCTCTGTTATCATGCTGGAAAACACTCGCTTCCACAAAGAAGAAACCGCGAAAGATGCGGCGGATTTAGACAAGCTTGCAAAAGAACTTGCCTCTTATGGCGAAGTGTTTGTAAACGACGCATTCGGAACCGCCCACCGCGACCATGCTTCTACAGCTTCTATCGCAAAATTCGTACCGGTATCTGTGGCGGGCTTCCTTATGGAAAAAGAGGTTAACTACCTGGAACCCATTGTAACAAATCCGCAAAAACCGTTAGTTGCAATTATCGGCGGCGCTAAAGTTTCTTCTAAAATTGCCGTACTGGAAAGTCTGTTAAAAAACGCAAGCGCGTTAATTATTGGCGGCGGTATGGCATACACCTTCTTAAAAGCGCAAGGATACAAGATTGGCAAATCTTTGGTAGAAGACGATCAAATTGATACTGCGAAAAAAATATTGGAAGCGGCAAAAGCCGCTAATGCGCAAATTATTTTACCGCTCGACCATGTTGCCGCAACAAGTTTTGATGCTGCCGCAGTTCCTGTTCCTGTAGACGGACTGGATCTTCCCGACAATATGATGGGATTAGATGTCGGACCAAAAACAACAGCCAAATACAAAGAAGTTTTATCGGAAGCTAAGACAATTGTATGGAACGGCCCTGTCGGTGTTTTTGAATTCGATGCCTTTGCAAAAGGAACCGAAGAAGCCGCAAAGCTTGTTGCGGAAGCAACAGGCAGGGGCTGCACAACCGTTGTTGGCGGCGGCGATTCTGTCGCGGCTGTAAATAAGTTTGGTCTTGCTTCAAAAATGAGCCATGTATCTACAGGCGGTGGAGCTTCGTTGGAGCTCTTGGAAGGTAAAAAACTTCCCGGCATAGAAGTTTGCAGGAGTTAATATGAGTAGAAATTATTATATTGCGGGTAACTGGAAAATGCATATGACTCGCCAGCAGGCAGCGGAGCTTGCTCAAGCTTTGGTTAACGAGTTAAGAGATGTAAGCAAGCATCGATATTTAATTGCTCCGTCTTTTACATTGCTGGAAACTGTTTCCGCCGTTATCGAAGGAACCAATATTCGTCTTGGCGCTCAAAATTGTTCGCCGGAAGAGCAGGGCGCTCATACAGGCGAGGTTTCCGTCTTACAGTTAAAAGATCTTGGCGTACAAACAATCATTCTTGGTCATTCGGAAAGACGGCACTCTTACAAAGAAGACGATGAGCTTATCAACAAAAAAGTAAAACTTGCCCTTAAACACGGGTTCGAAGTAATTCTTTGCATTGGCGAACTTCTGGAAGAAAGGGAAGCAGGCAAGGTAGAAGAAGTTTGCGAAACCCAAATTGTAAAAGGACTGGAAGGCGTAAAAGCAAGCGATTTAAGCAGTATTGTAATTGCTTACGAGCCTGTATGGGCAATCGGTACAGGCAAGACTGCCACTCCCGAAGATGCCGAAGCTGTTCATGCTTTTGTGCGCAAAGTAATTGAGCGCCTGTATGGAGAGGATATAGCATCAAAAATTATTATCCAGTACGGCGGTTCTGTTAAACCGGATAATGTTAAAGAGCTTATGGCAATGGAAAATATCGGCGGCGCACTGGTTGGCGGCGCGTCTCTAAAAATCGATTCGTTTCTTCCGATAGCCAGGTTTTCTTAAAAAATGAGTTTTTTCTGCCTGTTATGGGTTCCGTTTTTTTACATTTTTCGCCGTTCTTTTAGCAATAGCGGCGGCGGCAGTGTATTTGCTCTTCTTTTTGGAAGCATGACAGCGGTTATTCAATTCCTCCTGGGCGATCTTGTAAACCCGGGAGGTTTTGGTTTTTCCCGCTGGATTTATGGTTTTATTGATATTGTAAGCCTTCCCGTTCTTTTTCCGGTAATAATTTATACAATTCTTTTAGTTTTACGAAAGTCGTCGGGCGGCAATGCAGACTTTGCGGGCTTTACTTTGTTTTGGTTAATTCCGGTTGGCGCTTTACGGGCTTTAAGCTGGAGCGCCGAAAGAGACCCGCTGCTGCTTGTAGCTGTTCCGCTTCTTTGGACAGCATTGGCTGCCGGAATAGCTTTTCTTATTCATTTAATGATGGAAAGTTACAGCACCATTGTAAAAATTGGTTATTTTTTATGTATATTACTGCTTCCCGTCTTTGGCGCTCTTGCATATTGGGCATTTTTCTCGCAGCAAGCTCTTCTTGGTTTTTTATTTTTTATAATAACCCAAATCCCGCTGGGTTTATCCTTTGTTTTAAAAACATAAATATAAAAAATACACTGCTACTCATATTGCGCAAGGCAAAGTTCGTAATACCGCCCCTTCATTGCCATAAGTTCTTCGTGCGTGCCGCTTTCTACGATTTCTCCGTCTGAAATAAACATAATCATTGTACAGTTGCGTATTGTAGATAATCTGTGCGCGATAATAAACGAGGTGCGCCCCTTCATAAGGGTTTGGATTCCTTCCTGCACAAGTTGTTCTGTTCCGGTGTCGATACTGCTTGTCGCTTCGTCCAGGATTAATATGCGGGGGTTAGAAATAAGTGTTCTGGTAAAAGCCAGTAACTGCCGTTCTCCCTGAGATATACCGCCGCCGCGCTCTGTAATTGGAGTGTCATAACCTTGGGGAAGTTTTTCTATAAATTTGTCAACGCCAATTAAACGGGCGGCGTTTTGGATTTCTTCGTCTGTGGCATCAAGTTTGCCGTAACGGATATTTTCCGCGATAGTTCCCGTAAATAAAAAGCTGTCTTGCAGCATAATGCCCATTTGACTGCGAAGAGAAGCAAGCGTTACCTTCATAATATCCTGTCCGTCAATTAATACCTTGCCTTCTTCTATATTGTAAAATCTGGACAATAGATTTACAATAGTTGTTTTTCCCGCTCCTGTCGGTCCTACAATGGCAATGCTTTCTCCCGGATGGGCGTTAAAACTTACATTGTTTAAAACTTTTTTAGCCCCGTCATAGCTGAAAGTTACATTCTCGAAAGAAACATGTCCGCGTACAAATGGGAACTCTACGGCATCGGGCGCATCCTGAATTGTTACAGGTTCTGCAATTGTATCGAAAATACGATCCAGATATGCCATTGCCGTAATAAAAGTATTGTAAATATTGGCAAGGTTTATAATCGGCTGCCAGAAACGCCACGCGTAATTTCCCATAACAAGAAGCATTCCAAAAGTTGCCATTGGGTGCATCCAAAAAACACCCATGATATAAACAAAAGACCATACAAGCTGGGAAATTGTTTCTGTAGAGTACCAAACCCAGTTGGAAATATAAATTGCCTTCATCCACGAACTATTGCGCTCGTCTGTAAGATTATTCATAATTTCCATGTTTTTGGACTGCCTGTCAAATGCCTGAGTAACCCGCACGCCGCCTATGGATTCCGATATATACGCGTTTAGGTTGGCGCCTTTGTTGGAAACATCCTGCCATGCCCGTCTTTGAGCGGGTTTAATTGTCCAGATAAAAATTGCCAAAAGCGGCAGACCCAAAACTGTAACAGTTGCAAGATTGGGATCAACCCTGTACATAAAGAAGATAATAAGAAAAATATTTAATACTTCTATTACAAGATTGATAATACCGTTAGACAGCGCGTCCGATACACTGTTTACATAGGGTACAACGCGGACAAATATTTTCCCTTGCGGGCGGGAATCGAAAAAGTTAAAAGACAATTTTTGAAGATGCGAAAATAAATCGTAACGAATATCGTGAATAATATTCGCTCCGGCTCTTGCCACTAAAATATTACGGACTGCGCTTAAAGAAACGCTTACAACTATGGAAAAAGCAAGAAAAATACCCATTGTTACAAGCATTCTTATATCTTTATTTGGGACTGCGACATCAAGCGCTTCTTTAATAAAGAGGGGACCCATAAGACCCGCAACAGAGGCTAAAACGCTAAAAACAAGCGAGATTTTTAAGTGTCCTTGCGCTTTTACAAGATAACCAAGAACGCGCTTAACATTAAAAAGACTAACCTTTTCGTCCAAATATTCATCGACATCGTAGCGGTTTTTTCCTTTGGCGGTTTTTTGCTCGCGGTCTGCCGGGCGTTTAGATTTAAATAAATTACGGAAGCTCATTTCTTTCCCCTCCATAATTTTTTTACAACATCCGTAATTTTGCTGATGGCAGATCCCGCGGCAGACGCTACAGTAGATACAACCTTGGATACTGCTTTAGACACTGTTTTAGATGCCGGGATATTTCCCGCGTTATTTTGCAATGTCCAGATATGATGATAAAACCCTTTTTTTGCAAGAAGTTCTTTATGCGTTCCCCGCTCGATAATTTGCCCCTTGTCCATAACAAGGATTAAATTGGATTTTCGCAAAGACGAAATCCTTTGCGCGATAATAATTTTTGTACATGGAAAATCCAGATTTTCCAACTGATCCTGAATGTAATTTTCGGTCTCCGAGTCAACGGCGGAAGTAGTATCATCTAAAATTAATAAAGAGGGCTCTACGGCTAATGCCCGCGCAAGGGCAATTCTTTGTCTTTGTCCGCCGGAAATTCCAACGCCGCGCTCTCCAATTAATGTGTCATAACCGTCTGTCATTCCGTTTATAAAGCCGTCCGCGTCCGCCTGTATTGCCCGTTTTTTCATGCTTTCTTCGTCTAAATCCGGTCTGCCGTAACAAATATTGCCCTTTACGGAGTCCGAAAATAAAAACACATCCTGCATGGCAAGCCCAATATTACGCCTAAGCGAAGACAATGTATAACGGCGAATATCGACTCCGTCCAAAAGAACCGCGCCATAGTCCGGCTCGTAAAAACGCATTATAAGATTTACAAGCGATGTTTTGCCCGATCCTGTGCTTCCTAAAATACCGATTGTAGACCCTGCGTCTGCGGTAAAGTTTATATCATCCAGAATTGTGGTATCGTTAATGGAAAGTTTTATATCTCTAAACTCGATTTTACCGTTTGGGCGGTCTTCCAATTCTACAGCGCCGCAAATATCGCTGATTCCTTTTGGCGCTTCTACTACTTCGCGGATCATCTCGCCTGCGGAAGTGTAGCGTTCAAGGTCTGCCAAAAGCGGACCAAGCATTTGCATTGGCGCGGAAAGTGCCCAGGTAAGCGAGGAAAAAGCCATATACTCGCCGGGTGTCATCCATTCTCTAATAAGAAAATAACCGCCGACAATAAGCATTACAACCATTAATAATTGGCTGGCTGTTTCCAAAAAAGGCTGATACTTTGCCACTATTAACGCGTTTTCGCAGGAAGTGTCGCGGAATTCGGCATTATGTTTTTCTATTTTTTCTTTTTCATATTCTTCGCGCGCAAAAGCTTTTACAACGCGGATACCGACAATATTTTCCGTTACGGCAGTTCCAAGGTCTGTAAGTTTTTGCCGCAATAACGCAAAGCGCGGACGAATCTTTTTTACAAAATGGCGGCTTATTAATAATATAAATGGGGTAACCGCAACAAGACACAATGCAAGCTGCCAATTTATAAACATATAAAAAATAAATGTGGAAAGAAAAAGCGCTATTGCTCCAATAAATTGATACGAAACCCAAGCTACTGTATGCCGCAGGCGGTCAAGGTCTTGTGTCATACGGGTCATTAAATTGCCGCTGGTAAAGCGGTTTAAAAAACGGAAATCCTGCCACTGAACCATGTGGTACATATCCTTGCGGATATCTGTCATAACGCTTGTGCTTGCAATTTCCATAAAAATAATCATTATATAGTACAGAGTAAGACGCGTTACCTGAACTATAAACATAATTATTAACAGTTTAACAAGAGGATTTGTATTTTGTCCGATTATAACTTCGTCTATTATTTGGCGGCCCAATAAAGGATTTATAACACGCATTGCGGCGGTTAAAATGGAAAGAAAAAGCCCGGCAAGAAAAAAACCGCGCTTTCCTTTCATGTAATCCCAGACCCATTTAATTTGTCCCACGAATTAAAAACCTTTAATCTTTTTACCAAACAGCATATTTTGATAACAGCGTAAACAGCCGGGGAACATACCGCCCTCGCATTCATGAATTGTTTTTCTGAATAAATTGGCGCGTTCTCCGTTATAGATTTCTTTTATGGGCTGCTCGGTTATATTGCCTAAAATATAATCGGGGTAGTCGGCGCAAAAATGAACATCGCCATTGTAGTTTACATTTAATTGACACCAGGGTACTACACAGTGGTTGCGTACCGGAGTTTCCAGCTCGGCATAGTAGGTGTGTGTTTTTTCCGGGTTTAATGTAGGAACTGTAAGTACTGTATGCCCAAAGTTTTTTTCCTGAATGTCCGATAAAATTCCATGAAGTTTTTGTCCGTCTATGCCCAAATTGTAACCGGTATTATAGGCTTCCAGGCAGTCGATATCTGTATCTAGTTTTTCCTTCATAAACTTTTTTTGTGTGGCTACGATATTATCGTTTGTATAAGTTCCAAGATTATAAATATGCAAATCTATATTGTATTCTTTGCTTGCTTCCGAAAGGTTTGCCAGATCCATATAATTTTTGTTTGTTACAACCGTTACAATTGCCAGCATGGGATACTTGGATTTTTGTTTTTGTTTTTCTTCGTTAATTGCCTTAAACCCCGCAATAACTTTATCGTATGTACCTTTACCGCGCAATTCATCGTTTACATCGCGGAAAGCGTCAAGAGAAACAAATATCGTACTCCATTTATCGCGGACAATTTGTTCGGCGTATCGTTCCATTAATGTACCATTACTGTTGACGGCCACAAATAAACCTTTATCTACCATGTACTTGCAAAGAGGCATTAAATCTTTGTATAAAAAAGGCTCTCCGCCCCAAACATAAATTGTAGGTTTTTTTGGAGCAATTTGATCCACAAAGTTTTTCCATGTTTCCAGCGGGAGTGTTTTTTTATTTTCCTCCGCGGCGCATTTGTTCATAACACCTTTGTCGCCGTATTGTCCGCACATAACACAGCGCAGATTGCAAGCCCCTGTAGGTTTAAAATAAACCAGCGCCAAATTCTTAAAATGGTCGTGTCCGAAATTTTTATTTAACAAATGCCGACCTTTGCCAATTCTGAATAAACTGGACGCTATTTTTAAACCCAGTCCGGTATTTTTCTTTAAAAGCAACGGAATCGTGGATAAGTTGTTTTTCATTATGCCTGCCCTGCGCTTCCAAGGACATTCTGATTTTTATGAGCGTATAATTTTTTAAGTTCGTCTCTTGCGGGACCTAATAATTTACGCGGATCGAACTCATCCGGTACTTCCGCGAATACTTTGCGCATAATGGCTGTCATGGCAAGGCGGCCGTCAGAATCGATATTAATCTTGCATACCGCGCTTTTTGCGGCTTTGCGTAATTGTTCTTCCGGGATTCCTACAGAGTCGGATAATTTTCCGCCGTATTTTTCTATCATTTGGACATATTCGACCGGTACGGAAGAAGAACCATGAAGAACGATTGGGAAGCCGGGTATTTGTTTTTCGATTTCTTCGAGGATGTCAAAGCGCAAGGGCGGGGGAATAAGGATACCGTTGGCATCTTTTGTGCATTGTGAGGGTTTAAACTTGGTTCTGCCGTGGCTTGTGCCGATGGAGATTGCAAGGGAATCGACTTTTGTTTTGTTTACGAATTCTATAACTTCTGCAGGTTCGGTATATGTGCTGTGTTCGGAGGATACATCGTCTTCTACGCCGGCAAGAATGCCAAGTTCGCCTTCGACTGTAACATAATCTTTTTGGGAATGCGCAAATTCGCAGACCTTTTTTGTAAGGGCGACATTTTCTTCGAAGGGCAGGTGAGACCCGTCGATCATAACCGATGAAAATCCGGACTCGATACAATCTTTGCAGATTTCGAAGCTGTCGCCGTGGTCTAGGTGGAGGACGATTGGGATATTGCAGCCAAGCTCGTTGGCGTATTCCACTGCGCCCCTTGCCATATTCCGCAGGATATTCTGGTTGGCGTATTTACGCGCTCCGGCGGAAACCTGTAAAATTACCGGTGATTTTGTTTCTACACAGGCCTGAATAATAGCCTGCATTTGTTCCATATTGTTAAAATTGTACGCGGGAATGGCGTATCCGCCGGAAATTGCTTTTTTGAACAATTCTTTAGTGTTTACAAGACCTAATTCTTTATAACTTGTCATTTTTTACTCCTTAAATAATGGGTTTTCTTAATGATATAGTGATTTAGGGGCTTGGTCAAGGGTCGGAGGGGTTAGTATTCCGCGTTAACCCCTAATTCTAGATTCTAGGACACCCGCTTGCCCTGTTGCCCAATTAACAATATTAATTTATACACTATATTCTTTAATTATTTCTTCAGGAGATTTACCGCTTTGCAGGAGATTGATGATTTTCTGCTCACCTTCCTCGCGCCCTGTGGCTATTCCCTGTTCCAAACCTTCCTCGTAACGCAAGTCCATCCATTCGTCCATAGTTAAATCTTCCAGTATCATATTTACTACCTCCCCTTCGTGGGCTCTTAAAAAATTTGTTAAAACATCGTTCTCTAAGCAATATCTTACAGCGGATCTTATAGATTCATCAAGCGTTAAATTGTTAGCTTTTAGCTCTTTAATCTTGCCAACAAATATACTGTAATCTTCAAGCGTTTTGCTTTTTTCCAACATTTGGGGATTATGCCCTTTGTTTATGTTGTAAACTTTCGCCGTCAGTTCCAACGGCGGGGTCGATTTATCAATCTTTAAACCTTCTATATCTTTGAAAGCATCGGAAAGTTTTAATTCCTTGTAGTCATCATAGGGTTTATTTCCGTTGTAAAGGACTATAAATTCAGGCACCGGTATTTTAATGAGTTTTTCCAGAAATATATCCTTGCGATTTAGAATTCTTTTGTAGACTTCTGAAACATAGGTTAATAATCTTACAGGCATATTCTCATTAATGGTCGATTGATGCTCAATCAGAACTATCAAACGATTGTCTATCAAAAACGATAGGTCATTAATCTTTCCCTTGTAGAGAACATTGGAAAGTGTGTTAATATCGATGGGTATATCCGGTGGTAATTCCACCCCTTCGATAGCCGAGTACAATTCCCGAAGAATATCGGGATTGCCGAACAGCAGTGAGAAAACGCTGCTTTTGTGTTTTTTGTTTACATTCATAGCAAACTCCATTTATAAGTATTCCCGAGCCCAAAAAAGGCTCACCTATATATGGTGCGAACTAGCCGTTTTGATTGCCTGATGAGGAAAGAATCTTGACAAATTTGCAAAAAAGATCAGTTTTTTAACGCGGAAATCGCAGAAGGAAGCTCAGAAGGACACGGAATCTAGAGGTTGGATGTTAGAAATTGGAAGTTGGAATTTTTTGAATTTCCTTTGTACCCTAGATACGCTTGGTAAGCTGAGGGGAAAATGAGACGGAATCTAGAAGTTAGAGGTTGGAAATTAGAAGTTAGAAGTTAGATCTAACCTCCAACCTCTAATTTCTAACTTCTAGAGAGCTCATTTTACCCTCAGCTAAAGGATAGATTGTCGAACAACAACACGCCCAGAGTTCCAGGTTTTTTCCGTGCCTTTTCGCGTTAATTACTCAAATATTCAAAAAGATTTGCGCTTTTTCTATTTCCTGATAAACCCTGTCTTTTAGAATTTCAAAGACATCATCATTTAATCCAATTGTTTCCCACACAAAATTATCCAGTTTTTTTGGCTTTCTGTATCCGGAAAAACCAACTTCGTAAGCAACGGCAAAATAGTTGGCTATGGTAACCGTACATAGAATTTTTGAATTTTCGCCGGAATATTCTTTTAAACTATGATGCCACACAATCGCATCTTTAATAGAAGAGTCCAGCTTCCACATATCTGAAATTATCTGGCCTGACATACAATGATTAATTCCAAAAATTTCGTTTTCCGAAACAACCAGTCTTTTGTTTTCCCTGTCCGCCGCCGCAACAGCATTTACATATTCTTCGCCAAAAACCGCATTTAAAGGAATTTTACCTATATCATGCATAAGCCCCGCTGTAAAATATTCCTGATGATACTTTGGATCGATACCCTGCTTTGCAGCTAACAGCTTGGAAGTAACTCCAACACACAAACAATGCCGCCAGTATCCTTCCATGTTAAGCCCGGAAATACCCTTGTTCTTTGGCAATGTTCCTAAAACCGCAGATGCCAATACAAGATTTTTTACGGTATTTATTCCCAGCATAGTAATTGCTTTAACAAGCGATGTTATATGGCTGCTTAATCCATAATACGCAGAATTAATAAGTTTTAAGAGCCCCCCTGTTAAAACAGGATCAAGAGAAATAACCTGATTAAGATCGGACGGGTTACATCCCGAATTATTGCAAATTTCCAATACCTTTTTAACAGATACCGGAAGACTGGGCATTTCTCTTATATATGATTCTATAAGCCCTAGTTTGTTCATTGTGCCGATGTAACCTCTGAAAGCGATAATCCCGCAAGCGGCCTTGCCGTAACTTCTGCGGAAAATTCACCTGTATTATGTCCATCATAAGCTGCTACTCTAAAATAGTAAAGAGTGCCGTTTTTAAGCCCCTCTATAAAAAGACTATTCCTGTTGCCCGCATTAATGGGAGATGCGCCAAGCAAGGCATCGTCGCCAAAAAGTTCGCCGCGGACAGTGCTGTAATAAATAAGATACCCCGCTGTTTCCGGGCTGGGACTATTCCTCCAGCGCAGTAAAACACCGCCGTCTACAGCAACTGCCGTAACATTACGCGGCGGCAGGGGAGGTTCTCCCGGTAAATACACAATTTTAATTTCATTAAGATACGGACTTGTTTCTCCGTCTCTGGAAGGGTAAAAATCTACCGCTATTTGCACATAACGCCCTCTTACATCAGAAATATTTGCGCCGGGCGTAAAAGCAATCCACGGACTAGAGTTTAACAAATACGGATTTTCATTGGAACGAATATAAAAACTCATCTCTGTATCATCGGGAAAGCGGAATCTTCCGTTCTCGCGGAATTCATTAAAAGAAGATCGTGTTTTTAAATTGATTCTTCCGCCGGAGGCATTTACCCTTAACACGCCGGAATTATTATGCCCCAAATCTATGGCGCGGGTTTCCGCTCTTCCGCCGGGAGAAGGATACCTTTGAATTGTAGAACGGCCGGCACAAACTTCGTGAATTTTAAATTCATCCATTAACCCGACAAATCGTTCTCCCAAAGTAATTACGCCATTACTGCCGGCAACAGGAGTATATACTTCGCTTCGTTCCCTGCCTGTTGCGGTAGCATAAACAATCGCTTCGCTTGATCCGTCTACAATATATTCCAGCAAACCGATAGAAGCATCGAACCTTATTAAATGATGACTCCATGTTTTTGGATGTACAGGAGTTCTGCTGGAAAACTCAAGATTAATATAAGAAGTTCTGTTTGTTCTTGCATCGACAAAAGAAAAGAAATTTACAAAAGACCAGCTTAATCTGTTTCTGTTTGTAAAACAATGAATCCGCTGGGAAACATTTGTTCCAGCTGTAGAAATCCAGGAAAAAATCTGTTCGCCATTATCCATATTAAGCGGGTACAGCCAAAATTCAATAGAAAAATCTCTAATGCTGTTTCCTGCAAAAAACAATGCATCCCTGCTCTGCGGACGAACCCTTACATTGCCGTTGCCGTCAAACAATACAGACCCCGTCCCCGCTCTTGCATGAGGGCGCATAACAGCATCAACACCGGAAGCAGTAACTGTGTAACGGCGGGAATTGTCCCTGTAATGCGCAGGATTATTTTCGTCAAACGAGATTGATACATCAAGAGCGGCTTCATCGAGAGGGGCAAAATTTCCCCAAACCCCGGAAGCGGCGGTATAACCCGCAGTCGATGTTCCTGTCGCGGAAGAAAGCACCAAAACAGAATGCGGTCTTACGGCAGAGGCTTCGGTAACTCCATTTCTTGTATCGACACTTCTCCAGCCGGAACTGCCGCCCAGGATAATAACACTTTCTCCCTGACCGTAGAGACTACCGCAAACAAACAGGAAGATATATACTGGTAACATGGTAAATAATCGAGTTTTCATACTTTTCTACTATAGTATCGGCACAAATACGGGAAAACCTAATGTCCGATAACTCGCCAAATACCTTAAAAGAAACCGCCCAAAACGCTCCGTCAAAGCCCGGTGTTTACATAATGAGGGGCGAGGGAGCAGCCGGAACTACCGGGGAAATAATCTATATTGGCAAGGCAAAATCCTTAAAAAACCGCCTAAAGTCGTACTTTTCCGGAGAAAAAGATATAAAAACAGCCACCCTAATGAGGCGTGTAAAAAGCATAGAAACAATTATTGTTCCCACAGAATACGATGCCCTGCTTTTGGAAAACACGCTTATAAAACAACATTCGCCCAGATACAATATCAGCCTAAAAGACGGAAAAACATATCCGGTAATTCGCGTAACGCACGAAGATTTTCCCAGGATTTTCCGCACCCGCAGAATTATAAACGATTCCAGCCTTTACTACGGACCCTTCCCCAATGGACAGGCAGTAGTTGCAATGATGAACATAATAGACAAACTTTTTCCGCTGCGAAAATGCAAATCTATAAAAAAAAGAAAAGCGCCCTGCATGTATTACCACATTGGACGCTGCATGGCTCCCTGCTGCAATAAAATTAATATTGATGCCTATCGTATTCATGTTCAGCGTGTTCAAAAACTGCTGGAAGGAGAAACCGAAAGTTTAATTATAGACCTAACCGCAAAGATGCACGAGCTTGCAAAATATCTGCAGTTCGAAAAAGCCGCGTATTTTAGAAACAGCATTCGTTCTATAGAAGAGCTTGCAGGAGAAGATAATACGGTAGAGGACTTAAACCCAGAGGACAGGGACTACATTGCCTGGGCATCCGAAGGAGTACTTGCCACTTTTACGGTTTTTTCCATGAGGGGAGGCAAAATGACAGGCCGCGATTTATTCCGCACCCGCTCTGCTTCCAACGAATTGGAATCGCTGGGAACTTTTATAATTTTTTATTACGATAAAACAAGACCGCCGCCCGCAAAAGTTTATCTGCAAAATTTATCTTATGGAGAATACGGGAAACACGAAGATACGGAAAAATTCTTAAAAGAAATCTGCGGTTATAAACCGGAATTTTTACAGGCAAAAGATAAACACAACAATGCTATTCTGGCAATGGCAAGACAGAATGCCGCAGAAGACCTTCGCAAACGGCTTAAAGAACGCGGAGCGGGTCCTGCCCTGGACGAACTTGCCCGCGCGCTGAATTTGCAATCAAGGCCGGAGAAGATAGAAGGATTTGATATTTCCCACCTTGACGGTAAATTCCCCGTTGCTTCTTTGGTATCTTTTAAAAACGGAGTCCCTGACAAAAAGAATTATCGTCATTATAAACTGCGTACCCTTGGGGGCAAGATAGATGATTTTGCCGGTATGCGCGAAGTAATACAACGGCGTTATTCCCGTTTATTGCGCGAAGGAATCGATTTTCCTGATCTTATCCTTGTTGACGGCGGTATTGGACAGGTAAATGCCGCAAAAGAAATATTGGATACACTGGGAGCAGAAATTGATATTGCGGGATTAGCGGAACAAAACGAAGAAATATGGCTGCCTTATACAAAAAACCCGATTATATTATCGAAGCAATCGGAAGCATTAAAAGTTTTACAGCATATTCGCGACGAAAGCCATAGATTTGCCAATAATTTTAACCGTAAACTACGATCTATGGAATATAAAAATACAAAATAAGTCTCCTGTTTTATAGACAAAAAAGGATATATATGGTATATTGTACACAAGAGGAGATATTATATGTTTAAGAAGAAATTTACGGCGATTTTATTAATTTTACTGTTAACAACGGCATTTTTATCCTGCCCGAAAGACGATGCTGAATCTGTCGGCACAGATATTATGTCTTTGACACCCATGAAGGACAGCTTTGCAAGCTATTTTTTAATTGGGAATATTTTTAATCCGCAAGATGTATCAGGATCGACAATAAGCAATACAAGGATTACCCGTCATTACAATATACTTACTCACGAAAACCACATGAAACCCATCAATCTTTCTTCCGGTTATAATGCGGAGGGCAACGGAGGTTTGGGTTCTCACACAAGAATCTCCAGCGGTTTTACCACAGCAAATAATATGGTAAATGCGGCGCTTGCAGCCAATATTAAAGTTGTCGGGCATACTTTGCTTTGGCACAGCCAAATACCCAGTTGGCAGCAAAACATGGCAAGTCAACCCTCAGCAGATGCTCTTAAAGCAATGAGGGTATATATAACTGATGTTGTAAGTTATTTAGCGGGAAGAATTCATACATGGGATGTATTAAACGAAGTTTTTCCGGATGGAGTAAGCGCATCCGCAGATTGGACAAAAGTAATGCGTACTGGCGGCGCAAATACCGGTAATCCCTGGTATGTAGCTATTGGCTCGGATTTTGTTTACGAAGGCTTTCTTGCAGCCCGTCTTGCAGACCCAGATGCAATTTTGTACTACAACGACTACAATACGGATCAGGTTGGCAAAGCTACAATGATACGCAATATGGTAGTTGCTGTTAACAACAAATATCTTACCGGCAGCGACAAGCCGGGTGGTGAAGATCCTAACCGCCTCCTTATCGAAGGTATCGGTATGCAGGAACATCACAATACCAGTGTACAAGCAAGTAGTGTAAAAGCTACCCTAACCATGTTTAATAATATGACATTTACAAACTCTAATCGTAAAATAAGAATATCCGTCAGCGAACTTGATATATTATCACAGACATGGGGGCAATACAGCAGTAATACTGCTATTACAAGTCAGGGTCGTACGGATCAGGCAAATTTATACGGCAGCTTATTTAAAGAATATTTGGCTTTCAGCAGCATTATAGAAAGAGTATCATTCTGGGGTATTATAGACAGCCAGAGCTGGAGACCCAGAGGGGAACCTTTGATATTTGATTCAAGCGGTAAATCCAAACAGGCGTACCACAATATAATTAATACCCTTAAATAAGCGGAATAAATGGAAAAGGTAGAAACTGCAAAAACAAGGTCTTTGCGCACTGTTTACATTGTTCTGCTTGTTGTCGTAGTGGCTTTGGGGGTATTCCTGGTGATTGGAACTATCATTGGGATAGCCCGCCCATTGGATACCCCGCTGCTTGGCAATACCGCGCAGACACAGACAGTTTCCGTACAGGGAGACGATATCAGGGTTTTTTCCGGCATTGGGCGGCCAAGAATACCGCTGGTTAATTCGTCGGTTTTAATATTGTCAATTGCTTTTCCGTATCAGGCTTCTGACATTGCCTTTACGGAAGAACTGGCGGGAAAAATCTCCGAGTTTAAAAATATAGCAATAGATTATTTTGCAAGCCTGCCGGAAGATCAAATTATTCAAATTAACGAAGATGCCGCAAAGACGGAGATTTTAAATCGATACAACAATATTCTGCGGCTTGGAAAAATACCCGTTTTGTATTTTAACGACATGATGATAATAGACGCAAATTAAAATATTTGCAACTATTTATATTGATATGTGTCGAAATTAATGTAACAGGAGTTTTTTATGGAGCCCGCTCAAATTATCATTTCCATAATCCCGATAGTTGGGATTGTCATGGGTTCGGTAGTAGTTTTTTTCTACCTTCTGTGGACTCACCGGAGAAAAACTCTGCTAATAAAAGCGGGGCAATACAAAAAACCGGAGTTCGATCTTTATTCGTTCAGTTTATTATCCGGTTTGCTTTTAGCAAGTGTGGGTATTGCATTAACTGTGTTGTTAGCAATAGTAGAGGGAGCAACATACGGTCTTTTAGGCGGTATTATTCCTCTATCAGTGGGCGGCGGGCTTTTGGGCTATCATTTTATAAAACGCCGCGACAAACGCAATGGCTGAAGAAAACATTAACGATCAGTTAATTGTTAGCCAGGTTGTATCGGGGCAAAAAGATTTGTTTCGTCTTTTGGTGCGCCAATACGAAAGAGCCGTGTTCGGAATGGGCTTAAGCTTTTTCCGCAACCAGGAAGATGCTTCGGATTTTACGCAGGATGTATTTCTTAAAGCGTACCGCAGCCTGCCCGGTTTCGAAGGAAGAAGCCGCTTTTCTACATGGCTGTATAAAATAGCCTATAACACGGCTATTAACGATGTTAACAGGAGGAAGGAGTATCACAGCCTTGCGGAAGACGATGTAAACAAGCTGATAAGCAGCATAGAAACACCGGAAAATATTGCCATTAAAAATGCGGCAAAAAACAGTGTGCGGGAAGCAATTAAAGATTTACCGGAAAGGTTCAGGGTGTGCATAGATTTATTTTTTTTTTACGACTGTTCGTATCAGGAGATAGAAGTAATTACAGGAACTCCTGTAAATACAATTAAGTCCCATGTATTTAGGGCAAAGATATTACTTAAAGAAAAGCTGGATTTTTTACTAGAAAGCTAAGGACTAAGGAGCGGTTATGAATTGTACAAAGATTTTAGAAATGGCTTACGAAGAAGACTTAAATATTGTGGATTCCGCGCAAATATGGCTGCATACTTTTTTTTGCCAGGATTGTGCGCAAAAGATTCAACTTTATAAATCTGCCAGAACGATAATGCGCATGGATTTTTTTACTTCGAATACCGCTGGTACTGCTGCCGGCACTAATATAGAAGATTCCGTAATGGCAAAAATAAATATGGAACAACAGGAAGAAACAATTACTCCTGTTATACTATCTACAAAAGGCTGGGTAATAGCAGGATTGCTAATTATTGTTTCTTTTGTAACCGCTTTCCTTGGACTGGATTTTAAAAATGTAGCCAACGCTACAGGAATGTCGTTTATGCTGCCTATAGGAATAATTTTTGGCATTGTACTTACTTCTTACTGCGCATTATTTATTGGCAGCCATCTTAAAGAGTTTACAGAACGCTTTTTATGAAATTTCTCCGTATCTTTTTACTTCTCTGCGTAATTCTATTATGCCTGTCCTGCACACAAACTAATATAACCCGCTCCGAATTTGTTTTAGGAACAAATTGCACTATTTCTCTTTTAGAAAATGGAAATTCACGGGTTGTAAAAGATGTTTTTGCACGATTACGGGAAATAGACAATCTTATGAGTGTAAACCTTCCCGCCTCTGACATTAGCCGTATTAATGCTGCGGCAGGAACGGAAGCTGTAAAAGTTAATAAAGATGTGTTTAAGTTAATAGAAAAATCTCTGTATTTTCCGGAAATATCCGGCGGATCATTCGATCTAACAATTGGACCTATTATAAATCTTTGGGGTTTTAACAATAAACCGCGAATTCCTTTGCAAGAAGAAATTGATATTATATTGCCGCTTGTAAACCGTTCAAAATTATTTATTAACAGCGATTCGCTTACTGTTTTTCTTAAAAAAGAAGGTATGGCGATTGACTTGGGAGCAATAGCAAAAGGTTATGCCGCCGATGAAGCTGCCGAAATAATTATTAATGCCGGAGTAAAACGCGCCATTATAGATTTAGGCGGAAACATTATAGTTGTTGGAGAAAATAAAAATAATCGTCCGTGGAGAGTAGGTATTCAAGACCCAAACAGAGAACGCGGCAATTATATCGGAATTGTACAAATTCCTGCAGAAGGATTATACACAAGCATAGTAACATCCGGCGTATACGAACGATACTTTATAGAAAACGGCAAACGATATCATCATATTTTTTCGCCGTTTACGGGTTACCCCATAGACAATGAACTATTATCCGTTACGATTATATCCCCCAACTCCATGTATGCCGACGCATTATCTACAGCAGTTTTTGTTCTTGGATACGAAAAAGGATTAGAGTTAATAAATTCCATACCGGAAACCGGAGCCGTGTTTGTTTTTAACGACGGCAGCGTAAGGTTTACGGACGGGGTTATTTTTAATTAGTTTTTATTATTTATATAGTATGTATACAATAAAGTTACCGGGATCAGTCCTGCAAAACCCCCGCCAATTCCTCTGCAATTTCCATATAATTCATTAAATTAACATTCTCTCTTAATTTAAGAGCCAGCCCATCATCGGCTGTGTATTCAAAACATTCAATTTCTTTTATGGCTGCCTCAACTTCTTCTATTTGATAATTTTCGCAGGCGGTTTTTAGTTTTTGCAAAGCTTCCTTGTAAGGTTTGTCCTTTTTAAGTTTTGCCCGTTCTATTCCGCATCCGTCAGCAAGAGCGGCTTCGATATTCGCTATCATTAAAAAAAGATCTTCTATAAAGCTGGAATTATTTTTTGTTACATAATCCAGATCGTCCGCTTTTGCCGCTTTTTCCAGATCTTCCGCTCTGTCTCCCATTTCAAAGGCGCAAATACCGCGGCAGGAACTTTTTACCCCATGAATATGAATAGCATAATCTTTTAGATTGTCCCTGCTTACAGATTTTATTTTTTCCAAAAGTTGTTTTGTATTAACGGTAAAAGATTGCATAGTATCCATAAAAATTTCTATATCGCCTTTAAAGCGTTCCAGCCCCTTGTGTAAATCCACCCCTTCTATTTCTGCGGACATAAAACCTGCAGGCTTCTGTCCGTATTTCCGCCTGTCTTTGCCGGAACGGCGCTCGCACTCTGCTTCTTCCTTGTATAATTTATCTTGTTCTTCGTCGCGCACCCATTGATTAATAATATTGTCTAAATGCAGACTATCTATAGGTTTGGAAATAAAAGCCTGAAAACCTTTATCTAAAAACATTTCTTTATTGCCCGTAAGGGCGTTAGCTGTAAATGCAATTACCGGAATGGTTTTTGCGTATTCTGTGCCAATTTCTTCGCGGATAATCTGCAGGGCTTCTATCCCGTCTATATCCGGCATCATATGATCCATAAAAATTGCATCGTATTTAACTTTTTCCTGTCTAATAGCGTCAATGGCGGACTGTCCGCTTGTTACGCAGTCAACCTGTATTTTGTAGGGTTTTAACATTCCCTTCGCAACATCAAGATTATAGACAACATCATCTACAACCAAAATTCTTGCATATGGCATGGGAGTGCGCCGCACCCTTGCTCTTTTGTTTTTTCCAATGTAGTTAAAAGATTTTATACCGGAGACAGCTTCCTTTCCAATAGCCTTGCTGTCTATTAATTTTTGCGGAAGCTCTACAGAAAAAACACTGCCCTTGCCATACTCGCTTTTAACGGAGATTTTTCCGCCCATCATGTCCGTTATCATTTTTGTAATGGACAATCCTAAACCGGTGCCTTCCGTATAATTGTTGGATTTTAAGTCCGCCTGCACATAATCGGAAAACAGTTTGTCTAGAATTTCGTTTTCTATGCCAATTCCCGTGTCAATAATCTCCGCCGACAAAATAGCCGTATCGTCTTTAGAAAGCTCGCTTTTAATCCGTAATTCTACAGAACCTTCTTTGGTGTACTTAAAAGCATTGGAAAGAAGATTTATTAAAATCTGCTCTATCCGTTTATCGTCTCCAAAAAGGCGGGAAGGAAGATTTTCATCGATACTAATAATAAAATCGATAGGTTTTTCTCCCTTGTAAACAATACTCTGGTTAGTGGCAGCACTTATCATGGCGGCAGTATCGTACTCGACAGGGACAAGTTTAAAATTGCCCGATTCAATTTTGGAAATGTCCAAAACTTCGTTTACAAGACCAAGAAGATGCGCCCCCGAAACGGATATTTTTTCTATATTTTCTCTGGCGGAGTCGCTTATTCCGTCTTCGTCCAAAACCATCCCGGAAAGACCCAGTACGGCGTTCAGAGGAGTGCGCATTTCGTGGCTCATTCTGGCAAAAAATTTGCTTCGTTCTTCGCTTGCCGCTGCTTCGCGTGTATATTTTTTTATTTCATGAATTTGATTAACAATCTGTATTTGGTTACTAACCCTTAATTTAAGAATCTTTGGCTTAAAAGGTTTAACGATAAAATCGGCGGCAGAAAGAGCAAGCCCTTTTTCTTCTTCTTCTGTGCTGTCCAGCCCGGTTAAAATAACTACAGGAATATTTTTGGTTTTTTTGGATTTTTTTAATTCTTCCAGAACTTCATAACCTGTCATGCCGGGCATAATAATATCCAGCAAAATCAAGTCCGGCATAAGTTTATTTGCTATTTTAATTGCCGAAAGACCATTGTCCGCTTTATATATTAAATAATCTGATTCTAACAATATAGTTAAAGTTTCCAGATAGGTAATTTCATCATCCACTATAAGGATGCTGTTTTTTTCCCGATTTTCCATGGCTTAATATAGCATAAATTTTTGTTTTTTACTATGATATGTGATAATTAGTGTCTGTCCATAAAGTCGGTTACTTTATGGACGACACTTGCATTTTCTCGCCTAAAGGCTGTGAAAATGCGTTTTTTTATGTAGTCTGTCTATAATGTGTCTACATTATAGACAGACTCTAATTAATGTTGATTTTTTGACGATTTTGTATCATAATTAAGGTGTTAAACTTTTCAAAAAAAATTAAGGATGGAAAAATATGGCGGATAAAAAGATAGTTTTGGCTATTGATGATAATTTACAGCAGCTTAACGAGTTTAAAAGTATGCTGGTTCCCAAATACGATTTACGGACAGTTAAGTCGGCTTCCGAAGCCATTGCCTTTTTATTCAAGAATCCTTCAGATATTATTCTCTTGGATATCGAAATGCCGAATATCAACGGCTTTGAATTTTTTAAGGATATCAGAAGAGTCCCCAGTTATGTCAGTACGCCGATAATTATTGTTAGCGGCAATAGCGGGGCGGAATTTTCTGAAAAATGCAAAAAACACGATCCCGCAGGTATATTAACCAAGCCGGTCGACCCCGACACTTTAATTAAAACTATAGAAAAAGCGCTTGGAGCATAGTCATGAACAAAGGAAGCCTTGCCCCTGTTATTGGAATCGATGAAGAAAAGTGTATAAATTGTCATGCCTGCATTGCCGCCTGTCCTGTTAAATACTGCATGGACGGCTCGGGTAAAAAACTGGCAATTAATCACGATGAATGTATTGGCTGCGGGCATTGTATAACTGTTTGTACTCATAAAGCCCGTATACCTTTAGATGATGTAGAACAATTTTTAACGGATGTAAAAAGCGACAAAAACATAGTCGCAATAGCCGCGCCTGCCGTTGCTTCGGTTTTTGCGGATAACTATTTAAGGCTGAACGGCTATCTTCAATCCTTGGGTGTAAAAGCGGTATTCGATGTAAGTTTTGGCGCAGAATTAACCGTGGTATCCTATCTTAACTATATAGAAGGGAAAAACCCAAAAACGGTAATTGCTCAGCCATGCCCTGCAATTGTAAGTTATATTCAGATT
>JAITUR010000076.1 GCA_031286205.1 Treponema sp. | reverse complement strand
ACGGAAGAAATGGTAAGCTCTCTAAAAAGCTCATCCAACTTGTCGCGGGAAAAACGGGAGTCCATAACAGATTTAATCGATAATGCCGAAAAGGGCCAGTCCGCAATGACAGACACCGTTCAGGCGGTTCAGGCTTTCTCCCAATCTATAGACGGAATCAGCGCGGCAATAAAAATTATCAGTGTAATTGCATCTAACACAAATCTGCTTTCCATGAATGCAGCCATAGAAGCGGCGCACGCAGGGAGCGCGGGTAAGGGGTTTGCCGTTGTAGCCGATGAAATCCGCCGCCTTTCCGAAACAACAAGAGAAAATTCAAGGAATATTGCGCAAACACTTTCAGGCATTATTAAAGGAATAAATCTTACTTCTACAAGATCAAACGAAGCAGGTGTTATTATTAACACCATGTCCGAGGAAATTAACGACATTGCCGGCACTATGACCGAGTTAATCGATAATTTTACCGAACTGTCCGCAAAAAGCATAAACATAACGAACGCTCTGGATTCTCTTAAAGAGCAAAGCGGTGTAGTAAAAACCGACTATTCAGAGATGCTTTCTTTAACGGACAAACTTCGTTACGATATAAATATGCTTGCCGCCATGTCGGCAGACATTGTCCGCGCGATTCAAAGCAATGACCACGAGCTAATCGCCAAACTGGTCGCGCAAGAGACTTCTTAAAGTTATAATTGGAATTATGAAGCCGAAGCCGAAACGCAAAAAAATGGCTATTCTCATCGGGGCTGCTATAGCAATCCTTACCCCCTATATTATTTTTCTTTGCCGCCAACCGGTATTAATTGTAAGCGATATGGCGTTTATCCCACTTTACGGCAAAGAGCGGCTCCGCTCGGAATCCAGGGCTGCGGCTCTTGCCCTGTACCGCCCTGTAAAAATGGTCATGACAGCCGATGATGCCGGCGATGATGTAGTCCCCCATGCCATAAGCAATGTTTCCCGCCGCCCGTACTGTGTAATTTTCCCCCTCAGATTTACCTATTCCGCCCGTATGTACCGCGAGCAAAACCCGGATATTCCAATAATCATACTGGAGGGCAGATATGGAGAAAACAGCCCTGCCAACAATATTTTGGGACCAACCGCGCCGGATTTTTTTATTTATAAAACCGATATAAATACTGATTTTTACATAGCGGGCCTGGCTGCCGCTATTTTGGTTATTAATAGAGAAAAAACGGAAGAAACAGAGGAAATAGAAGAAAAAGGAAGAATAGTGGTTTTTATAGAGTCAGATGTTCAAAGGCAGGGTAGGGAAGCCTTCTTACGGGGTATCAATACCCTGGAAAACCCGCCGAATACATCGTTTTACACCTCTTTTGGGCAATTTTCTCATGGACCGGGCATTATTTGCGCGATTCTTGCCGGAACAGGGGGGGCATTTATGGAAAATAGCCATGATATTCCGGTAATTTTTTATACCTGGGCAGACCCCCAATTAATACCGGAAGAGGCAGTTCTAATCCTGGACGATTCCCCCCTGGCACAGACCGTTACGGCTGTCAGAATGGCCTCCGAGGGGCTTGCGGAGGGGCAGATTCAATCAAAAATAATCTATAAAAACCCCCAAAAAATCAACCGCAGGTTATTGCATAAAATGCAAAAATAGGTGTAGAATGTTGACAAAGATAGAAGAATTTATATATAATTAATATTAAGGATTATAAAAGGAGTTAGGGATGAAACAAATTGGTTTCAAAATTATCTGCCTAATTGTATTGGCATGTATAACGGTTTTTTCAGGTTTTGGTCAAGCTCATACCACCAGCTTAGAATCAAGGATTCTTGAATCTTTTAACGGAGACGACGATGCTCGGTACGAATGGAGAGCTACAGCCAGCAGGTTCATCACTGTAACAGAAGATGAAACTTTCCCCAAGATTAGCTATATAGAAGCTTGGCCAATTGCCGCTTTTGGTTATTCAAGAGACCCGGGCGCTCCGTCTATCAGAAGCTTGGGATTGCACGGTAAATTCGATCGCAGGGGTTACAACTGGATAGATCTGTATCCGGTATTAACAGGTGTAGAAGCAAACTCAACTGAAAGAAATAGAATGACAGCCCGCGGTTATGACCCGGACAATGACCCCTATGAAATCCCAATTCCGGGAAAAATTCAAAACATGGATGTTTGGGTATGGGGAGCAAATTTAAGGTTCTATATAGAAGTTTATTTAAGGGACGATTGGGGAGTTGTACATCCTCTTAGATTGGGCGATATTGCCTATCCCGGCTGGAGAAATCTTAGATTAAATATTCCTACAAGCATTTCTCAGACCAGAAGAACACTTCCTTCCGAAGCAAGCCTATCGTTTGTTAAGTTCAGAATTTGGACACAACCCGTAGAAAGAGTGGACAATTTTTATATTTATTTCAAACAGCTAAAGATTTTAACAGATGTGTTCGAACAGTTGTTTGATGGAAATGACTTGGCGGATCCCCGGAATGTGGAAAGACTCTGGGCAGCAGGTAATTAAGGAGAAATAAATGAAAAAGTTTTTAATAATAACACTTATCCTTCTCGTTGCAGGTTCTGCTTTTGCACAACAGCAAGAAAGGGAAATAGGCGGTCCGGATCCGGAAAGGCTTGGCATTGAATCTGCCCAGCAAATGTTAAAAGAAGTATCCGTAGATAAATTCGAACATGACGGTTTCTGGCGTTCTACAATGTCCGGCGACGAAGGTTATACAACAAGCAGATTATTTACCGGCAGTCCTGCAGGTAAAGAACCCATTCCAGACGAAGAAGGCATGGACATTCAGGACAAATATGTACTTGGTACAAGAGTCGACTTCCTTCGCAGGGGTCATAACAGTATCTTTATCTATCCCGCACGCCCTATTCCGGTAGAAGGTATTACAAAGACTGTATCCGTATGGGTAGCCGGTCGTAACTTTAACCACGAGCTTATCCTCTTAATCCAGGATTTCTTTGGAAGATACTACGAGTTCAGCATGGGCAAGCTTAATTTTATGGGTTGGAAAAAAGTAACAGTAACCATTCCGCCTCAGGCAGACGATGGATTAAGCGGTGTAGTACAAAGAAATTACCACTTTAGCAATCATGCAGGTATTAAGATTGCCGGTTTCCGTATCGACTGTGATCCAATGCAAGCCTATGGCAGCTACTATATTTACTTTGACGATCTCCGCGCGTTAACAGACCTCTTTTCAGAGCACTATCGCGATCCGGACGACATGGTTGACGGCTGGTAATAACCAGCATATGTAAACGCCATTTAATGGCGTTTACATAAGTAATCGAATGAAATTGCAAGGAAAATCTGCTGCCCCCGGTGTTGCGGTGGGCAGTATTTTTATACACAGTAATTATATTAAACAACCCAAAGAAACCATTATCCCGGCAGGGGAAGTCGATTCCCACCTGAATCAGTATCTTTCCGTAAAAAAAGAAGCGCTAAAAGAACTGGAAAAATTGCAATTATCTGCCGGCAAAAAAGATCCAAAAAAAGCCGTAATTTTTATTGCCCACAAAGAAATTGTAGAAGATGTAATTATTAACGAGGAAATCCCCGCAAAAATAAAAAACGAACATTGGTCGGGCGATTGGGCAATTTGCCAGGTTTACGAAACAGTTTTGTCTGTTTTAAAGAAAACGCCGGATCCGCTAATTTCGGAAAGAGCCAGCGACTTTGAAGATGTAAGAACTCTTTTATTGCGGTTGTGGTATGGAAGTAAAAATTCCGGGCTGGGTAATTTAAAAGAACCTGTAATTATTGCCGCAAAAGAGCTTTTGCCTTCCGATGCTGTAAACATGGAAAAAGACAAGGTGCTTGCAATTCTTACCGAAACAGGCGGGCTTACATCCCATGCCGCCATTATCGCAAAAGGTTATGGGATACCCATTATTTTGGGAATTCCCGGTTTTTTGGAAAAAGCCAAACATGGGCAGTTGGCTGTAGTCGATGCTAACGAAGGGATCGTTATTCTTGATCCGGATTCTTCTTCTGTAGAGGAGTACAAAAAAAAGGCCGATGCTTTTTTACAGGATAAAAAAGATATAGAAACTTATTTGGATAAAGAATGTTATACCGCATGTGCCGTAAAAATTGATATAGGGTTAAATATTTCCAATACAGACGAAGATTTGGCTGCCGCGCAATACGCGGATTCTGTGGGTGTTTTTAGAACCGAGTTTCTTTATATGGAAAAGGATATCCTGCCGTCCGAAGACGAGCAATTTATACATTACAGTAAAGTTCTGGAATGTTTTGGGGATAGGCCTGTAATTATTCGTACTATGGATATAGGCGGCGATAAAAATGTCCCCTGTATGACAATGCCGCGCGAAGATAACCCTTTTTTAGGAAACCGTGCTTTAAGACTGTGTTTTAGTAATCCCGGTATTTTTACGACTCAAATTAGAGCGCTCTTACGCGCCGCTGTTCAGGGAAACCTTTGGCTGATGCTTCCAATGGTAGCTTCTATTAATGATATTCGCAAAGCCAAGGAGTTTATTTCTTCTGCCGCCGCTGAATTAAAAAAAGAAGGCAAACCTTTTGGGAAGATTAAAATCGGCATAATGATAGAAATTCCTTCTATTGCAATAATGGCGGACTTAGCTGCCAAAGAAGTTGATTTTGCCAGTATTGGAACTAATGATCTATGCCAGTACCTGTGCGCGGCAGACAGAATGAACAGCGAAGTAGAAGATTATTACGATCCTTACCATCCTGCTCATATTAAATTAATAAAAGAGGTAATAACTGCCTTTAACAGCGAGGGAAAACCAATTTCCGTCTGCGGCGAGTTTGGCTCCGATCTTATGGCAATCCCCCTATTGATTGGTCTTGGGCTTCACAAACTAAGCATGAACGCTTCCGCCATACCTGCCGTTAAGCGAGTTATAGCAGGCTGTATCGTAAAAGACTGTGAATCATTGGCAGAACGCGTGTTGGCATGTATAACAGCCGACGAGGTTAAAGCTGTGTTGTTAGGGTATAGTAAGAGCCGGATGCATGATGCCTAAGTGAGCGGTTATGATTGCTAAAGCCAATATCCTGTCGGATATGCGGGGTTGTATCTTTTTACTCTTCCTCGAAGTAAACATCTATCCCGGGTGAGGGAAAAGAGTCAAAAGGAGTTATTACAACAATATAGCCGTTTTTACCGCCGCTTAGCTGCGGAAATTCATTATCACGAAAACTATCTACAAAATTATCATTTATTATAATGTGGAATTCCCCATCAGATTCTCTATTGACTGTAACTTTATTTTTAGTTCCTGCTCCTTGTTTTAGATGTGTTGTTTTCTTCCACCAGCCGTAGTCATGAAAAACACCGCCTATAGTTTTGCCGACTATGTATTGTTCATTATTGTTTATCATTACAACAAGCATTACAGGTTCTATTTTACCGTCTATCTCGTACTCGCCATGACAGAAAACTATGCCGTAACCCCCTCCCTCAGATGAATAACCTACGGGTTTTGCCATTGTAACTGTCCGGCTGGTAAAAGGCTCGTCTACCTGCTCAAATACTGTCCAGATCGTCATTCCTTCCGGTTTCCAGTACTTTTCATCGTTTGTACGGAAAATATAATATTCCTGTCCAAATTCGTTGGTGTTAATTACAAAAATATCATCCACCCGTTCAGCCGTGGGAATTTCACCGGATTGCTCATCCGGTGTATAATTGCTGGGACATGAGGTAAAGGTAAGGACTAATACCATAGCAATGGCATAAAGATTATAATATGTTTTCATTTTCCACTCCTTAAATATATGTGGTTTGTTAATTACTCGTCATTATTAAATATATCATCAAAGTAAAATATTATCAATAATAATTTTAATAATAACTAAAGAAAATATTATAAAATAACAGGGCAAATGACAAGGAAAAAAAACTGCATTTTGAATAATATAATTATATAATACAAAAATACTTAAAAATATCAATAAAAACTTCTTTAAAAACCGGTTTAAAATTTGCATATCTGAACCTAAATAATTATAATTTAAGTAAGATGTTTAATTTTGCAGTTATTTGCTTATGTATTGGAATTGCGCTAATTGACCTCAAAACATACCGGATTCCGGATATTTTATTGGCTTTTTTTGTGCCGGTAATGTTTATTTCGGACTCTAGTCGTGCCATTTTGCCGGTTTCTGAGCGTGTTTTTACTGCTTTTATGGCATTTATTTTCTTTGGTGCCGTCTGGTATTTTACCAATGGTATTGGTTTTGGGGATGTCAAATATGCCGCTGTTCTTGGCTATGTACTTGGGCTTGAAAGGATTTTTTCTGCATTTATTTTCACGGCTTTATTGGGGATAATAATTTATGCAATAGGAATAATTGTTTACCGTTGGCCAAAAACCACAAAAATTCCATTTGGTCCATTTTTAAGCGCGGGAGCAATCCTTTCTTTGGGGATTATATAATGAAGAAATTTTTTATTGTCTTATTTATGTGTTTTTTCTTTTTAGGTCTTTCTAATGTATATGGACAAGCAATAAGAGCTATGCAGTTCCGTAACCAGAACATAGCTGACATACTTATGGTGCTGGCGGACGCAGGCAGACAATCTATAATTGTTGATGAAACTGTCATGGGTACTGCAACCTTTCATTTTAGCGATTCTGAATTTGAAGAAGCCTTATTACGCTTTACAGATGCCTGTAATCTTTTTGTAGAAAAAAGGAATAACGCTTATTTTGTTTCCAGAATAAAGATCAGTGCGGAAGATGAATTAATAAATATAAATACAGAAAATGTTGACATAGAAATGCTTGTAAGAGCTTTATCTCGTAATGTTGGCAGGACAATAATTTATGACCAGCTTCCGCGTGCCACTATAAGCTTAAACAGCGAAAAAGCAAGTTTAATTGATATTCTGGAAATTATAATAAGAAGGTATCCGGAGTATACAATAATAACGGAAAATAACGCTTTTTATATCAGAAGAACGCCGGATCAAGGTCAAGCAACCGCAGGACGGCTGGGAAGCAACTCAATTACTACAAGAGGCGATTTATTTTCAATGAATATACAGCGCGCTTCTTTTTCATCAATAATATCTTTGTTGTTCAGAACGGGAAATAAAGAATATGCAATGCTTCAACGAAATGATACATCTATAGATAACCTTTATTTTCAGGATAAAACATTCGAACAATTGCTGCGTCTGGTATTGGAGCAAGCAAATTGCGATTTTGTAGTCAGCGAATCAATTTATTATATTTTCGAAGTTCAACGCAGAGACATACTTAAGAAACTTAAAGATATAATAGTTATTCAACTTCAGTATATCTCTGTAGAAAGCGCAGCAGCACTTTTACCTAATGAGTATTCTGCTTCTAATTTTATGAAGACAGACAAAGTTTCTAATTCTGTGTATCTTACAGGCAGCACAGAAGAAATAATGCCCATAGCGGAATTTCTTGCTGTTATTGATGTGCCGGGAGAAGACAGAATGTTTAAAAGGTTCGAAGTTCATTATATGCCGGTAAAAGATTTTATAACTTTATTGCCGCAGGAACTATCAAGGCTAAACCCCCAGATTATACCTAATTCCAATGCTTTTATTTCGTATGTAACAGATGTGCAGGATGAACAATATAAAAGTTTTTTACAAATAGTTGACAGAAGAAACGCCGGAATACCGGTTCATTTGCGTTATATAAAAAGTGAAGAATTATTGCAGTTTTTACCGCCATCTGTAACAAAAGAAGAAATTGTTGTTTCGGCTGATCCAACTTTAGTTTTTTTCCGGGGAACAGAAGAAAAAGTACAGCAATTTAAAGAACATCTGCAATTGATAGATCAGCCAAAACCGCAAATACGCTATCAAATATTGGTTATGCAGTACCAGAGAAGCGACAATGTTACCTGGGCAAGTGGATTAAATGTTTCAAGTGGACATACCGCCCCTGCTAATGGTTCTCCAATGATGTTTTCGGGATCTTTTTCCAACTTAATGAATATTAATTTTGACATAATTACAGAGTTTGGGTATCAATTTGCTTTAAATCTTAATTTACAAATAGGAGAAGATAAAGCAAAAGTACTGGCAGATACAACTTTAAACGGCATATCCGGACAAGATATAAAATTTGAAAATACAACAACATTTCGTTATCGTGACACAACAATAGATCCGGAAACCGGAAAACCGTTTTATACCGGTGTTACCCGCGAAATTAATTCCGGTTTGTTGCTGAATATTAATGGCTGGGTTTCTGGCGATGGAATGATAACTATGAATGTAAATGCCGCAGTTTCAAAACAGGATGAAAGCGGCACCAATGCTAGTGCAACTACAAATCCACCCCCTACATCAGAAAGAGTGGTTAATGCACAAATTCGCACAAGATCAGGTACACCTATTATTTTAGGCGGATTGTTGCAGGTGGACAAAGTAGAAAGTATAAGAAAGTTACCGATATTAGGAGACATTCCTCTGCTTGGAAGGCTTTTTCAGGATTTGGTAATTCAGGAAAATACCACAGAGATGATAATTTATATAATTCCGCACGTACATTATGGACAGGTACAATCAATTAATTATGAAAAAAGAAACGAAGAATACTTTAATAGATATGTACTTAGAAACGGGGTCTAATGAAAAGGGTAAGCTTAAAAAATTTCCAGTTTAATTCCGAACATGGCGAACAATATAACAGGGATTTTATAAGTTATCGCGGAGCAGTAAAATTAAACGAAACACAAGAAGAAGTTCATATTGCTATTGTAGATGGTTCTGATACCCAGCTCCGCCACGATCTGGAAAGTTTTCATATGCCTAAAAAAACCGTCTTTTTTGGCATAACCAAGGCTGAGCTGGCAACTTTTATAGGCGAAACTACAGATATAGAACCGGTAGCATCAAAAAGAGCAAAAGAGAACGATCGTTCTATAGCATTGGATTCCATTACTTCCGGAGCTCCTGTTGTAAATATTATTAATGCAATTTGTATAGAAGCAATCAGGCTGGAAGCATCAGATATTCATATAGAAGCTCAGGCAGAATCTGTACAAATACGCTATCGTATAGATGGTGTAATGCGGACTATAAAAAAAATCGATAAATCGGTATTTTACACTGTTTCTAACCGTATAAAAATTATGGCCAATTTAAATCCATTGGAACAAAGACTTCCCCAGGATGGCAGAATGTCTGTAACACTGGAAAATATAACTGTTGATCTGCGTGTTTCCATTATTCCTGTTGCAGACGGCGAGTCCATTGTTTTAAGAATATTTAATACTTCGGCAAAACTATTGTCTTTGGATGAACTGGGATTTTATCCAAAAGAACTTAATGCTATTAAAGCTGCGGTTAAAAATCCTTTTGGTCTTATTTTATTAACTGGTCCTACAGGAAGCGGTAAAACTACTACTTTGCACGCTCTTATTGCAAACCTTCCAATACCGGATTTAAAAATAATAACAATAGAAGACCCGGTTGAACAATTAATACCCGGCGTTAATCAGGTTCAAATTAATGATGAAATAGACCTTTCATTTGATAGTATGCTTCGCAGGGTTTTAAGACAGGACCCAAATGTAATTATGGTAGGTGAAATTCGTGATACTGCAACAGCAGAACTTGCTTTGCGTTCATCTTTAACAGGCCATTTAATATTATCTACCCTGCATACAAACGACAGTGTTTCCGTTATTACCAGATTGGAAAATATGGGGTTAGAACCATTTTTAATTGCCGCCGTTTTACGCTGTTCTGTTGCACAAAGACTTGTAAGGAAAGTCTGTCAGTCTTGCAGAAAAAATGTTACAATAAACAAGAAAATTAAATCGCTATTCACAAAGTATAAGGTGGAAGGCAATTCCATGTACGAAAGTTCCGGCTGCCTGGATTGTGAAGATACTGGCTATAAAGGCCGTACAATAATAAGCGAAGTATTTATGGTCGATAAAGCAATTGAAGAAATGATAGCTATGCAAAAGCCAATTAACGAAATATCAAAATACGCGCTTTTACATGGAATGGGTAGTCTTGCAAAAAATGCTTTGCAAAAGGTAGCTGATGGTATTACAACTATACAGGAAGTAGAGAGGGAGGTAATTTTCTAATGCCTTATTATCGATGTTCTATAGTAACAACTTCCGGGAAAAAATCCAGCATTATTAAAGAAGCATCCAGCGAGCAGGAGCTTATTTCTTCTTTTAATAATACAGAACATATACTTATTAAATATTCTCATATCAACGAAGCTGCAATACTTAGATCAAAAAAGAACTATAACCGTAATATTGTATTGGAATTTACAGAAATTATGACATCTTTGCTAAAATCCGGTCTTACTATTCAAGATGCCATTTCTATGTGCTGCACAGTAACCGCTAATTCTAAAACAGAATGGTTAAGCAAAAGTATCTTACGGGCTTTGCAAAATGGTTTGCCCCTGCATGAAGCTCTTAAAATGCATGCGCCGTCTTTTTCGCCTTTATATCAGTCATTGGTAAAACTTGGCGAGCAGACAGGTTCAGTTGCAGCTGTTTTCCAACGGTTAAGCATGTACTTGCGAAACGAAAAAAAAATTCGCGGTAAAGTAGGCAATGTTTTATGGTATCCGGTAATTATCTTGTGTGTGGCTCTTGGCGGTAGTATAGGAATAATAACATTTATACTTCCAAGAATGGCTGAAATTTTTGAGGCTTTTGTAGCGGGTTCAGATCAGGAAACTGTAATGGAAATGGCTCGTGTTTATCGTTCTGTATGGGTTACATTTTCTGTTTTTCTATTTATTGCTGCTTCTGCCGTTGGAGCGGTTTTTTTCCGAAAATTTTCCGCTAAATTCGCATATTTAACTGATTACCTTTTAATTAGAATACCCTTTTTCAGCGGTTATATAAAATCAATACAGACTATGGACTTTTCTTTTGCTATGGAAATGTTGACAGGGGCGGGTATAAATGTGCATACTGCATTAAAGGAGACATCCTCTGTGGTACGAAACCGCGCGTATGCAAGAGCTATATCAGAGGTGCATACTATATTGCTAAAGGGGGAACAGCTTTCAGATGCCTTCAGTCTTTTTAAGGAATTTCCCCCCTATATATCAACATGGATTGCAGTGGGGGAGCGTACGGGCGCAGTAGAGCCGGTTTTTTCGCAAATACGAGAATATTTCCAGTCAGATGTAGAACGAATGTCAGAAAGGCTTATGAACCTGCTGGAACCATGTATAATATTAATTGTAGGTATACTAGTATTACTTATGATAGTGCAATTTGCATTACCATTATTTTCTTTATATGGAAGGTTAGTATGAAAAGAAAACAGTATCTTGCCGATGACGGCTTGACAATTATGGAAACATTAATTGTTATTGCAATTGTCTTAATTCTTACCTCGATAGCGGGGTTTACTGGAATACAGTATTTAGACAGAGCCAGAAAAGCGGCGGCACGCAGCCAGATAGATTCATTATCTGTTGCATTGGAAGCCTACTATATTGATTGTGGGCGTTACCCGACAGAAGAACAGGGATTGGAAGCTCTTTGGAAAATACCTACAATAGAACCTGTCAGTTCCGGCTGGTCTGGGCCTTACATTTACAAAAAAACTCCAAATGATCCCTGGGGTAATCCTTATGAGTATAAAACACCGGGTCCTGACGGTTTACCTTTTAGTATTCGATCTTTTGGCGCTGATGGCAGAGAAGGAGGAGAGGGTAAAAATGAGGATATTACTTCATGGGGTGAATAAACAAAATAATTCTTCAGATGGTTTTATTCTCCTTCGTGAATTATTGACAATGTTTATGGTTATCGTTTGTTTTGCATCCGCATTAACCGCAATGACGGTATTCGTCCATCATGGATCTCGCCTTTTGGAAAATATAAAAACAGAAATTAACCGTCAGAACGAAACAATTTTAAGGCAGTTTTCAAATGAAAAATACTGAAAATGCTTTTACCCTTATGGAAACATTGCTTACGGTGGCAATTGTTCTTATTATAAGCGGAGTGTTTGTTGTCGCTTCAGGTTCTGCCTTAAAAGGCGCATCGCAATCTTTTAAGGCAATTGGTACGGCTAATACCCTAAAAAATATAGATCATTTTATTCGCAATAAAACCAATGAAACCCATATTCCCTATTGGGCACATAATATAACCTATATTGATACTCTTAAAGCTCAACTGTATCAATCTAAATATGGGAAATATATTAAGTCTATTAATATAGTTTCTAGAAATCAAAAAGCACCGCGTGGTATTGAAGTTATATATGAAGTAAATAATCATGAAATGCGAACTATAGCTTTATTTCCTTCTATTGCGGTATTGGATACAATAAAATGAGAAATGATTCCGGTGCAGTAGAATTTAATGCGGTATTGCTTCTCTTTTTTATTGTTGCAATAATATCCGGCGGTGTTTTGTTTGCAGCTTCCGGTATTTCTTATTTGCAGTCGGATACTCGTTATTTTAACAACAGGGCAGAAGCAGATAAATTACTAAATACAATAATAGAGGAAATGCAGCCATTATCCTTGTTTCAATATGATGATATAAATAACGCACTTATAGGCGAACTATGTTCTAAATATCAGCAGTATAATCTTGAAATTACAGATGTTTCAAGCGGCTATCATCTTGATTTTCTTTCAGAGGCAGATATGGCGGATAGAAATGTAACAGATTTTATTTTTAAAGACAGAACCGGTACAGCTTTTTCCACATGGCTTAGAGCAAATGACCTTTCAACCAGCAAAGAACCGTGGCGTGAATTTATTAAAGATGAAGAAGAAGTATGGGACTCATGTGTTTCCTATGGATGGCTCCATAAAAATGATACGGAATCATTCGCTTTTCGCAGGATTAACGAATTATTTGCTGTTTCTGAAATTAACGAGCTTTTCCCTCTGGTTAATGATTTTCCCAAGATGAATGTAAACATGGTTAAACCCGAAATTATTTATCCCTTAATTTTACGAAGAAGTTTTAATATAGAAAGGGCAAGAGACAGAGCGAATGATCTTGTTAATAGATTGAAAGGAGGGCCTGTACTTCGCGGCGATATTGCGGCTACTTTAAGGATACCGGTAAATCATCCTATAATGAATTATTTGGGTACAAAAACATCTTTTTGGAAATTAAGTTTTAGTATGCCGTCATCTCTTAAGGTAGAAGCTATTGTAGCGGCATTTCCCGAAAAAAATGGCGCAATACAGGAAATTGAATCATACAGGCTAATAAATAGGAGTTTTATAGATGATTGAAATTTACAATAGAACTTCTTATTTGTTATTTACGCTGGATATTCCAAACTTAAGCGGCGGGGAACTGAAATCTGCTATAAAAATAAAACTTAACAGTTTATTTCCCGGAAATATAGAGGAACGCAATGTAAAAATTATTAAGAATGGTTCTAAAAAATGGAGCTATTTGGTTTTTGTTTTAAACAAGGAAACAGGAAGTACAATGCTTCCGTTGTCTCCACTTTTTGTACAACATAGATTTTCCAAACAAACTGTAAATGCACTTTTTATAGACAAATCATGGCTGGATTATACATGCCTGGAAAATGGAGCAATAAAGTCATCAACTGTAAAAATAAGAAATGAAGACAGTTTATTGGATGATGTAAAAAACTTTTACAACAAAGAAACCGGTTTAACAATATACTGCGATAAAAAAGATAAAATATTTTTCGAATCAATTTCTGATTACGAAAATATTGTTTTTTTTGACATCAATGAAGAATTAAGCAAAACAGATGTTCATAAAATTTCATTATATAGCGAAAAAAGTCCTGTTGTTAAGTTAAAAAGAATAGGTGCCGCCGCTGTTTTATTGATATTAATGGTTACAGGTACAATTTTAATGCATGAGCACCAGAAAATGGAAAATGAACGCAACGCCTTATTAAGAATTGAACAAGAAAGACTTGAGCAAGAAAGAATTACAAGACAGCAAGAGCTTAAAAAACTTGAAGAGCTAAAAACTCAGTATTATGAAATAATTTCTACAAAAACGACAACTCCTTTTGACATATCTGCGATTATTTCTGATTGTGCAGGTGCTCAAACCAGAATAAATTCGGCTACATTTAATGGTAATTTTTTTCAGATAGAAGGTATAGCTGCAAATTCACTTGAGTTGCTTCGAAAGTTTGAAGAACACCGGCTTGTTCGGAATGCCAGGCTTCATCAAGTGCACCCCAGTAATAATAGAGACACATTTTCATTAAGTGGAACTGTTCTTGTAGAAGCAGTAATTATTGACAATGATATACTTTCTATTTCCGAACAAATATTTATTTTGGAAAATCTTATTGGGGAAGAAACAGATGAAGAAACCATGAAATACCCTTTGAGTCCTTCTTCTTTTGGGCAGGCAATTAACGCTTTATTTAGAAAATGGGGATGTACTGTCAACAGTTATCAATTTATGAATGAGCCGTACCGGACAGAAGTTGAATATTCAATAAGGGGTTCTGGAAACGGATTTTTTAATGCCCTCTATGAAATAAAAACAAGAAATCGTGCATGGGATGTCCATTTAACTCAAATAAGGAATTTATACCCGCGAAACCTGCTTGATATTGTGGTTCGCATAAGAACAGAATATCATCCTTTAGATACAGAGAATGCTACTTTTGCTCCTGCTTCTACTGAATCTGCTGTACCTGTTCCTGTTGCCAGTATAAGTCGAAATTATTTTCCGCCTGCCCCAACTGCTCCCCGAAATCCTGCAGCCAGGGAACAGCCTGTAGTTGTACAGCTTCCTTCCAGGATAGAAAGGGTTGCATGGCTTGAATTTATAGGCAGTATAAGAGATCATAACGATAACAACTTTATATACATTAAAAACACAAGAACCGGAGATGTAGTAAGGCTAGTTCAGTCAAATGAAGGAAATATGCGATATAATTTAAGTTCATCAGGCAGTTTTATTGCCTATATTGACGATAATATATATGAAATAAATAGAAGGTAGGGAAGATGAAAATTAAACAATTTTTCGGTGTATTTTTAGTATTATCCTTGTTAATTTCTTGTCATTCATCAGTTAAGAAATTGTCTGACGAAGGTTATATGTATGCAATGATATATGATTATGACAGTTTGCCGGTGACTAGCGTAACGGTTTACCTAAATGGTATAAGAATTACAGATTCTGATATACAGGGACGTTTTGTATTGGAAGATATGAAGAAAGGTAGGTATAGTATAAAGCTGGTAAAAAGGGGCTATGAAACTTTTGAAGATGTCTTTGAATATCTTTCAATGGAAGTTCTTTATTTTAAAATAATAAATGCAAATCAACTTCTTGCGCTTGCAGAATTGGCAATGGATAACAATGAATTTGCAAATGCCGAAAATTTTCTTAATCGTGCTTTAGCTCTTGAGCCAAACCGCCCAGATATTTTATTTCTAGCCGGTGTAGCCAATAATATGCAGGGTAAGACAGCAGAGGCGATTATTCTCTTGGAAAGAATTATCAGATTAGGCAATGCCGACCCTTCCGCAATTAAACTTTTAGAAATGATAAAACAGCAAAATACACAGGAGTAATATGTTTTATCGTCTTAACGAGCTTGACACTTTTCCCCAAAAAATGCTACCCTAAGCTATGGCGAAAAGAGAAAAAATCCCCTCGGGGGAATCTGAAATTGCCCGGAAATTTAAGCAAAACCCGGGTCTTTATATTGGTTCGGTTGTAATTCTTGTTCTTGTAACCGTGGTATTCTTGGCAGGGGACTTGTTATCCCCAAAAAATAGGGGTTGGGATAATACATTTGGCTACTACGACAAAGCTCCTATAAGCTGGGTTCCTGATAATATCTTTAATAGATTTCAGAGAAGTGCTGTTCAAAATTTCCAATCTCAGGGATACGACATAGAAAACCAGTGGATTATGGCTCAAGTTTGGCGGCAAGCCTATGAAGCAACTGTCGAGCATATCGCTATTTTACAGATAATGAAAAGATCCAATTATCATGTGCCTGTAAAAACAGTCGATAGACAGGTTGCGCGGCTTCCGGATTTTCAGGAAAACGGTCGTTTTTCCGCATCTTTATATAACCGGATGTCCGAATCTTCCCGCCTTGCCATATGGCGGCAAACTCAGGAAGAAATAATCAAAAACCTTTACGCAAGCGATTTTTTTGACGGTTTACTAATGAATAATGCGGAAGCGGAATTTATTGGCAGTTTGTCTTCTCCGGAAAGAAATTTTAAAATAATAAGCATTAATGTAGACGATTACCCTGAATCCGAATTTCTTGCCTATGCCGATGCTAACGCAAATCTTTTCGATTCCATTCATTTATCCAGAATTATCGTAATTGCCGGCGAAAGAGAAGCAAAAAAAATACTGGACACTATCCAAAGCGGAACAATTACATTCGAAGATGCCGCAAGAGCGCATTCCCAAGATGGTTTTGCTGACAGAGGCGGAGATATGGGAATCCGCTATAACTTCGATCTGGAAAAAGATATACCTTCTCTGGAAGATAGAAATAAGGTTATAAATCTTCGCAACGGAGAAATTAGCCCGGTAATAAAAGTTGGAGAATCCTGGGTAATTTACAGAGCGGAAGACAACTTAATAAAAGCGGATTTCCAGGACGAAACTGTTATGGAAAGAGTGCGTTTTTATTTAAGAAATTTCGACAGAGGACGCATGGAAGACTGGGCAATAGAGCAGGCAAATGAATTTGCTTCTATGGTAAATATGAATAGGGTAAATATGAATAGGGTAAATATGAATAGCTTAAGTTTCGAAGATGCCGCCAGAGCAAAAAATCTGAATGTCTACGATTTTGGACCCTTCCCATTGGTTTACGGCGTTATGGATATTGCCACATATTATGGCGGATCCCCCATAAATCTGTTTTCTTCTTTTAGTAATTTTAATATACCAAGTTTCGATCAAGATTACATGAAAAGTTTATCTAAAAACGAAAATTTCTGGAAAATTGCTTTTTCCACACCATTACAAACTCCGTCAGAACCTCTTGTTCAGGGAAACAATGTATTGGTGCTGCTGCCCACAGAAGAAATTAATGTAGAAGAAACCACGGCAAAAGATGTTGCTTCCATGTATTTATCTTATTGGATGAGTATGTTAACAGAACAATCCATGCGGAGTTATTTTTTAGGCAATCCAAGAATGGATGATCGTTTCTGGCAGGTTTACACACCGTAGTGATTAAAAACGGTATAACGCTTCTTTCCGCATACGATCCCGAATCCAGATGCAGGAAAGCGGCGAATGCCGTTGCTGTCCGCGATAAAACGCTTTACCTTTGCCCCTCGCCCCTGTACGGCTACGGACTGGATACACTTTTAGCAAATCTTGAATCCTGCCCTAATTCTGCTATTCTTTGTATAGAAGCAGACCCCGAACTATACGAAATTTCTTTTAAGACAAATATTCCGGCAGACAAAAAATTGCGTATAACAAATATCTGTAAAATAGACAAACTTTACGAATTTGTACGAAAAGAATGGGGCGCAAGAACATTTCGCCGTGTAGAAATGGTAAAACTTACAGGCGGCTGGCAGCTTTTTTCCGGTTTGTATTTATCGCTCCTGGATGCCCTGAATCAGGAAATTGCAAATGACTGGAGCAATGTGCTTATACTTGCAAAACTTGGAAGATTGTATATCCGTAATTTGCTAAAAAATCTTTCCATTATTCCAAACCGTAAATCTATCGGCGAATTATCTATGGGCGATTCTTCCGTTCTTGTATTGGGTGCGGGACCTTCGCTGGATAAAATATTAGACAATCTTCCGGAAAAACGGGATTATAAAATTATCTGTGTCGATACCTGCATAGGCGCGTTAAAAGATAGAAACATTGTTCCAGACCTTGTTGTAATTTTAGAAAGCCAACACTGGAACCTGCGCGATTTTGTCGGCTGTAAAGGATGGAATGTTCCCGCCGCAATGGATTTATCCGCGCTTCCGCAGTCCGGAAATATACTTGCAGGGCAGGGTTATATTTTTATGACACCATGGACAGAACTTCGCGTTTTCGAAAGATTAAAAAACGCAAATCTTCTTCCAAATATAATTTCTCCATTGGGTTCTGTCGGACTTACCGCTATGGAAATTGCCGGGCGAATTACAACCGGAAAAATTACCCATGCTGGAATGGATTTTTCTTTTACGATAGATAAGTCCCATGCCCGCGGTACTCCTGCGCATAAACATAAACTGAATAACCACAATCGTTTTGGCGGTTTACTGGATACTGCGGCTTTTGGCGCAGGCATTGTCAGAGACGGAGTAAATTACACTAATCCTGTAATGCGGGGTTATAAAAAATTATTCGACAAGGAATTCGGCGGAAACAGCAAAACCGCTTCGCCGCAAAAACCGGCGAATAAATATCCGCCGGCAAAGGAAGACATTAATAATTTTATTAAAGGCGAAATAGAAAGATTACAAGAACTAAAAGATATGCTTTCCGGCGAAAAAACTATACAAAAAGAACGGCTGCATATTTTAATTAACGAATGTGATTACCTGTGGGCGCATTTTCCCGATTATGCGGGCGGAGCCAGCCCCAATTACGAAGATTTATCGTTTTTAAACCGGATCAGGATAGAAATCGATTATTCCTTGATACTGCTGGAATCTTTATTATCTGCGTAATAATCGCCATAAAATTAGAAAATAATCCATTGAAATTAATTATAAAACATTATATTATACAACAATGTCAAATATCGGTCAAATTCATCGAAGTGAATATGAAATAACAGACCCCAAAAGCCCTGTATCATGTGCTGAAGCTCCAGGGAGAATTCACTTTTTAGGCGAAGAAGGGCAGCCTCAGTCCACTTTTTTCTTGTCAGCCGCCATAGATCGATACATTCGTCTTGCTGTAAGCCAAAGAAAAGACAATTCTTTCCGTTTTTTTGCTTCGGATTTGGGCGAACGAAAGCGTAGTACGGTTGCCAATATAAAATATCGCCGCGAGGATCGTTGGGCAAACTACATAAAAACGGCTATTTTTGTATTTATCGATCTTGGATACCCGGTTAAAGGGTTAAATTTTACTTTTTCCGGGGATATTCCCCAGCATATCGGTCTTGCATCGTCTGTGGCAATAGAAACTGCCGCCGCAACAGCGTTAAAACACCTTCTTCGTATCAATATAAGCGAAACCGAGCTTGCAAAAAGGCTTTTTCAGACCCATATTTCTCTTTTTGGCAAAGAAGTTCCTCTTGTGGATTATCAAGTTAGTCTTTTGGCAAAAAAAGATCAATTTTTAGTTTTGGATTGTTCCAGCGAAGGAATCTCTTGCGAAATAAAGCGGGTAAGCTCTCCTTTTTCCAAGTATAAATTTTTGCTGGTAGATTCTCGCGCTTTTAGGGCGGGTACGGAAAAAGAGCTTGCTTCGCGGCGCGCAGATTCCTTAAAAGGATTAAAATATCTTACAAAAAATCATGACGGAACCGCTTTTAAGGATTTTGCCCCCAACGATCTTCTGGAAGCTCTTGGAAATTTCCCCGAACAAATTCGCCGCAGAACCATGCACATTGTAGAAGAAATCCGCCGTGTAAATGATGCCGTCAGCGCGCTGGAAAGAAACGATGTTCCCGCTTTTGCAAAGACAATTTTTCATTCGCACGAAAGTCTTAGAGACTTATACGAAATTTCCTGCCCGGAAGTTGATTGGCTTGTAAAACGCGCGCAGGAAATAGAAGGCGCGGCAGGCTCCAGAATGACAGGTCTTGGTTTTGGCGGCTGTACTTATGCAATTATCCGAAAAGAGCTGGCAGAAGAATTCAAAAAACGCCTGGAAGAATACGAAAGAATCTTCGGCTTCCAGCCTGTAATTTACGAGGTAAAGACGGCAACGGGGGCAAGAATAATCCCGGAAAGAAAAAAGGTAAAAGCCTAGTGCGTATATTTTTAACCAACGATGATGGATACACTTCGCCGGGAATTACGCTTTTGGCAGATTCTCTTCGTAATGCGGGACACAGGGTTTTTTTGGCAGCCCCGGATAAAGATCGATCCGGCACTTCTCATGCCATAGATTTTTTAAATCATCCTATTAAACTTACTAATATTGATACCGACACCTGGTCGTGTTCGGGAACCCCCGTAGACTGTGTAATTGTTTCTCTTTTGGGTGGAATTCAGGATATTGATATTTCTACCGGCGGTGTAGAATTTGACATGAAAAACGCCCCGGATTTGATACTATCCGGCATCAATATTGGTGCTAATCTTGGCACAGATATTATTTATTCCGGGACAGCCGCCGCCGCCCGCCAGGGAAGTTTTTTTGGAATTCCTTCGATAGCCCTGTCCCTTGTAAAATCCGAAAATGGCGATAAATGGCACTGGGAAAAGGTTGTTTCGTACATTGCAAAGCAGTTGGAGGTGTTTATAAGCTATTGGAAACCCGGTTCGTTTGTTAATATCAACTTTCCAAATATCGATAAATATCCTGAAAATGTTGTTCACAGTTTTCCGTCTATGCGTTATTATAGTGATAGGATTGTAACTTATACAGCTCCGGAGGGCGGGACTTTCTGTTTTTCTAAATCTGGGAAAGTCAATAACGAACCTGCGGACGGCAGTGATTGGGCAGAGGTAAAAAAAGGCAATGCAGCGTTGAGTGTTGTATCGTCTCAGCCTGTAATTTTTAAGGGCTAAGGGAGGGAATAGCCTGTGACAGCTCATGAAAGAAGTATTAACGAAAAATTCGACCCCGCCGGTAAAATAAAAGAGGGTGTAAGGCTTTTTCGCATGAGAAACTGGGATAATGCCCTGATAGAATTACTGTCGATAGACTCCTCCTCTTTTACCAATGAAGAAAAAATCGAGCTGGCTTATTATCTTGGTTTGTGTTATGCAAAATTGGAACGATTCGAAGACGCTCTTTCCTATCTGGAACAGGTTGTTACATCCAATTCGGATTTTCTTCGTGTTTTTCAGTGCCGTATGACTCTTGCGTATATTTATGTTTTAACAAACCGGCTTAAAATGGCGGAGTACGAACTTAAACGCCTGCAGGATGTTGGAATGGAATCGCCCTTATTGTTTAATACTTTGGCATATACCGCTTGGGTTCAGAAACGGTACGCCAACGCTGTTGAATTTTACGAAAAATCTTTAGAGATAGATTCTGAAAATGCTACAGCCCTAAACAGCATGGGTTATATTTTAGCGGATACCGGCATAGATGTTATGCGCGCGCTGCGCCTTTGCAGAAAAGCGGTAGATGCCAGGCCGGAAAACCCCGCCTATCTGGATTCTCTTGGATGGGCTTATTATAAAAGCGGCGAAACTTTAGAAGCGCGGACATGGCTGCGAAGAGCCATGGAAATTGCGCCTAACGAACCGGAAATTCAAAAGCATTTTAAAATAGTAACAGGAGAATCGTCTACAGGGGGACAGTTGTGAGACTTTTTTTAGTATCGATACTATTTCTTGCTCTGAATACCTTTGTTATTGCGCAGGATGTACCGCATCTTCCGGGTCCTGTAACGGGCGGCGAAGGCGCTGCCGCGCTTACTGCCGCGGAAGAATTCAGAATTGGCGCTCATGCGTTTAACCGTTTTCAGTATAACGAAGCAATCCATGCATTCGAAAGAGCTTTATCGTTTAGACAGGGACAGCCTTTAATTCTTGAGTGGCTTGGAAACGCTTATTATCGCAGCGGTCTGGAAGATACCGCTATTCGTCAGTGGCGTTCTTCTATGGATATTCATGGCAGAAGCTCGGATTCCGGAATACTTCTTGGTACAAAAATAGAGACAGTTTCTAACAGGCGTTTTTTACTGCCAATTGCCAATGACGGAGTCAGGTATATAGAATCCGGAAGATACCCGGGAAAAATAGAAGAAATTACTCTTTACCGCCAGCCAACTTCTGTATTGCCAAACAACGATGGCACGGCATGGGTGGTTGCTTTTGGCAGCAACGAAATTTTAAAAATCGATGTAAACGGAATAATCAGAGATCGTAAAAGAGGCCCTCTAAACGGATTTGATCGTCCCTACGATATGGTGCGAGGTCTTGACGGCAGGCTTTATATATCGGAATACCGCGGCGGCCGTGTAAGTATTTTGGACAGCAATGGAAATTGGCTGGCATATATCGGAGAAAGAGGAATAAGAGACGGACAACTGGTAGGTCCGCAGAATCTTGCAATAGACGAAGAAGGATACTTGTATGTTGTAGATTACGGCAACAGAAGAATTTCCAAGTTTGATCCTGACGGACAATTTATAATTTCTTTTGGTTTAAGAAGCGCTGTCTTTCCCGGAATGTTGTCTCCCACAGGTATTGCCGCCGGCAAGGGAAAAGTCTTTGTCGCCGATACTGCCGCAAAAGTTATTTATACATTCGATTCTAACGGCGGTTATCTTGGAAGGCTTGCCGCAGACGGTTTGCTTGCCCCTGAATCCATGCGTTTTATTTCTGACGGCACTCTCCTTGTTGCAGACACTTTTAGGGTTCTTCAGATAGATGTAGATTCCGCTATTGTCCGCGAATTAGGTGTTATTGGCGGCGCGCGTACACGAATAACCGGTGCGGACATGGATGCCAATGGAAATATTCTTGCGGCAAACTTTAATACCGGCGAAATTACGGTAATGACCCGCTTTGACGATTTAGCTTCCGGCTTCTTTGTTCTTTTTAGAAGCATTAATGCCGATAAGTTCCCCCAGATTACTGTTCAATTAACAGTGGAAGACAGGCTGCGCCGTCCCATTACAGGTTTGGATAACAATAATTTTCTTTTATCGGAAAGAGGAACCCCTGTAAACCAGCAAGTGCTTGCCGCGGCAGGGTATCGCTATAATGGCGCGGATATTTCTCTTCTTGTAGAAAGATCGCCTGCAACCGCCGCACTCCGCGACGACCTTACCGCAGCCGCGCGAGACATAAACCGTGCCATAAACGAAATGAACAATTCCAACAAGACGGCAAGAGTTATCTCTGTAACAGGAGCCGGCACGCAACCCCGCCGGGAAAGACATGATCTTTCTTTGGAAAATGCAGTAAGGGGAACAGCGGATAATTACAGTGCCGCCTGGCGTTTCGATACAGCATTGCGCGTTGCCGCTACGGATCTATTGCCGGTTTCTCCAAAAAGATCTGTTGTGTATATTGGATCGGGCGATCTTGGAGAACTTGCTTTCGAGCAGTACAGTCTTTCGGAAATGGCTGCGTATCTTGCAAATAATGGTATTGTGTTTAACGCCATTATTGTAGGCGGCTTTCCTGTTTCTGCCGGAATCGAATACCTCTGCTTCGAGACAGGCGGCAAGGCTCAGCATCTGTACCGTCCGCGCGGTATAGGAGAACTTATAAAGAGCGTCGCAGATACCCCTGTGGGCTTCTATAGCTTTACA
The DNA here is from genome assembly GCA_031286205.1 of Treponema sp. Lineage (GTDB taxonomy): Bacteria > Spirochaetota > Spirochaetia > Treponematales > Breznakiellaceae > WQXQ01. Next base: position 13,120 of record JAITUR010000076.1, on the reverse strand, counting down.
TATACTTCTAGACTGCGCACAGACTTTGGGCGTGCATGGCTGCCGTTGGAAGCCGAAGTTTATCTGATGGAAAGATCGGGCAGGGATAGTACAGGTTATTTCCCGCCAATAGAATAGGAGGTATCTATGTATCACTGGGAGGCAAATCTGGAAACAGGCCACGAAAAAATTGATAATCAGCATAAACAGTTAATTTCAATGTTAAACGACCTTATAAACGCATCCAAAAACGAAAATAAAGACGAGATTTTTAAAGTTATGGAATTTCTTACAGGTTATGTAGTTTTGCATTTTAAGACGGAAGAAGATCTCCAGTTAAAATATGAATATGACGATTATTATATTCACAAACAGTATCACGATGAGTTTAAAAATTCTGTAAAGAAATTAACCGAACAGCTTGTAAAGGAAGGCGCTTCCAACGAATTGGTAAATATTGCTATTAAGACTATCGGCGATTGGTTTATAAATCATATTAAAGGCGACGATTTCCGCATGGCAGCCTTTATAAAATCTAAAGAATAGTTTTGTAGTCCATAGATTTAAGCTCTAAATTTTCTATTGATTCGTCTATTAAAGTTTCCAGCTCCAACTCTTCGTACAATCTGTTTGCTTCTTCTATTTTGCCGTACAATACGGGGTGTTTGGGCGTAAACAGTGTACAGCAATCTTCGTAGGGTTGTATGGATATATCATAAGTGCCTATTCGCATAGCTTCTTTAATAATATTTTCCTTGTTCATTCCAATTAACGGACGGACAACCGGAAGTTTAATGCGGTTTTGGGTACAGCCAAGATTTTCTATTGTCTGCGAAGCTACCTGAGAAAGACTTTCGCCCGTAATAAGGCATTTGCATTTAATTTTTTGGGCTGTTTTTTCCGCAGCTTCCATCATTGCCATTCTTAGCAGTACCGTAGCCCAGGACGCGGGAGACTTTTCTTTAATCTTCATTTGTACTTTTGTAAAATTTAAAATATAAAGATTTAACCCCATGCAATACGAACTTATTGTTTTTGCAAGGTCGATTGTTTTTTGTTTTGCTTCGTTAGATGTAAACGGATATGAATGAAAATGTATAGCGTTTATACTCATTCCACGGGCTGCCATTAAAAAACCCGCAACAGGAGAATCTATTCCGCCGGATAACAGTAAAAGCCCTTTGCCTGCCGTTCCCACAGGAAGCCCGCCCAAACCTTTTTGTCCGCCGGAATATACCAGGGCTTTTTCGCGGATTTCTATGCGGATAGTATTATCCGGGTTATTTATTTTTACGGCAAGCCCGTATTTATTATAAATAATTTCTCCGCATTTACAGCATATTTCGTAGGAGGACATTGGAAAACTTTTGTCTGTTCTGCGTGCCTCTATCTTAAAAGTTTTTGCGCCCCCGCCGGCAATTTTGTTTCCTTCTTCCAGGCAAGCCGCAAAAACGGCATCCGGTGTTTTTTCGCAGACAATGGTTCTTGCCCAGCCGGAAATTCCTATTAAACGCGAAAGTGCATTTTCTACAAATTCGGATTGTTCTTCCGGTGCGGTTATGTAGTATCTTCCGGTGGTGGCTTTAAACTTTATAACTTTTCCGTCCGCTTTTAACATTCGTTGAATATTTCGCTGAAGATAATGTTCGAATAATTTACGATTATCGCCTTTTAATACAAGCTCGCCGGGTTTTAACAGCCATGTAATATCCATAGTTTTTACAAAAATTTTAGAACCTCCGTTATGGCGTTTAACAGAAGATCTATTTCTTCGTTCGTTGCGGCAAAGCCCTGCGAAATACGGATACCTTCTATACTAAGGTTTTCGTTTATATTCATTGCGGCAAGGACGGGGCGTTCGGGAGAATACGAAGCGCACGCAGAACCGGTAGAAACCGCAAAACCAAGATCGTCCAATGCGCGCGCCATAACTTCGCCGGGAATATCCTTAAATGCGGCTTGTAAAATATAGGGGGAAAAATCGGACTGGCGGCAGCCGCTGCCGGATAATTCCGTACGGCAGGAAGGTATAATTCTGCAGCGGTCTATTGCCGTTAAAGCGTTAATTAACTTTAACCAGCGGGCAAGCGCCTGTTCGTAATTGGCAAGCACTATTTGCGGAGAGGCATATTTTTCCATACAATCCGCAAGCGCAAGCGCTCCCTGGATATTTTCCGTGCCGCCCCTGATATTGTTCTCTTGTCCTCCGCCCTTGTAGAATACTTCGGTTTTGCCGCCTCGTTTTAGATACAAAAGCCCAATGCCGCGAGGCCCGCCAATTTTGTGCGCGCTAATAGATGCGGAATCTATATCCCAGCCGGAAATATCTACCGGCACTTTTCCGACAGCCTGTACAATGTCGCAGTGGAAATGGATAGGAGGTAAATTGTTTTGTGTGCAGTGTTTTTTTATTATATCGCGCAGGGCGGGTATATCAGTAACAGTGCCGGTTTCGTTGTTTACCGCCATTATGGAAGCAAAACGAATATTGTTATACTGAGCCAGGGTTTTTGCAAGCAGTTCCGGCGTTACCCTGCCGGCAGGATCAACAGGAATAACCCCCGTAGGTTTCCCCATTTTTTCCAAAGTTTCCATAGCTTCCCTTACCGATGCGTGTTCCGCTGCCGACGAAATTGTCCTGTTATTGCCGACACGAACCAGATTGGAAAAAATGGAAATTGCGTTGGATTCTGTCCCGCCGGAGGTAAAAAACAGGGTATTGGCGGGAACACCCAGCACTGCGGCGCAGCGCTCCCTTGAATCTTCCAATGCTTGTTTTGCCGCCCTGCCTTCGCTGTGTAAAGACGAAGGATTGCCAAAAGACGAGGCAGCCCAATCAAAATAGTACCTTTTATTTTCCATGTGTTGTCTCTACCAATATATTATTAAAAATGATATTATTCAATCCAAAGGAAATATATATGTTAATATTAAAATTGGGGGGCTCCGCCATTGGCAGCCCGCAAGGAATCGAAAAAATTATCGATGTATTAAAAGGCAAGGGATATTCCGGCAATGTTCCTGCGGTAATTGTCTCCGCATTTTCCGGGGTTACAGATACCCTAATAGAAACCGCGAAAATTGCGCTGGAAGGCGGCGCAACCGTAAAAAAAATTCAGGAAATTAGAAAACGGCATATCGATTATACGGAAATTTTCTTAAAAGGCGCGGAAAAAAAGAAAGCTGTAGTAGAAATAGAAAAAATAATTTCCGAGCTTTTGCAAATTCTGGACGGAATTTCCCTTTTGGGAGAACTTACGGTTCGCAGTATGGATATTGTAATGTCGTTTGGAGAAAGGCTTTCTGCAAATCTTTTAGCCTGTATTTTTACCGCCAACGGCATTAAAGCCGATTACCTGGATGCAAGAACAATAATTAAAACCGATGCCAACTTTGGAAGAATTCAGGTTCTAAAAAAAGAAACGGAAGAAAAAATAAAACTTCATTTTAAGAAATTAAAAACCATGCAGGTTATTACGGGGGCTATTGGGTCTACTCTGGAAGGACACACAACGACTATTGGGCAGCATGGCTCCGATTTAACAGCGGCTATTGTTGCATCTGCCATTGGTACAAAAAAACTGGAAATGTGGAGAGATGTAGACGGTATTCTTACGGCAAATCCTGTTCATGTTAAAAACGCTTTCCGTATAGACGAAATTTCTTATATAGAAGCAATGGAAATGTCTCATTTTGGATCCAGAGTAATTTCTCCTATGTCGGTAAGACCTGTTTTGGAAAAAGGAATTTCCATTTATATTCGCAATGTGTTTAACACGGCTTGTCCCGGAACAAAAATTGCGGCAAAAACCGCTCCGGGCAAATTTCCCATTTGCGGAATAAGCTCTATAAGCTCTGTCGCTCTTGTAAGGATTCAGGGTTCCGGCATGGTTGGAATTGCGGGTTTTTCCGCTCGTGTGTTTGCCTCTCTTGCGCGCAAAAATATAAATGTAATGTTAATAACTCAAAGTTCTTCGGAATATTCCATTTGTTTTGCGGTGCTTCCGAATGATGCGCAAAATGCCCTTGCAGCATTGGACGAAGAATTTGCCCGCGAAATCCGCAATGGTTCTATAGATAACCCTGTTGCAGAATTGGATCTTTCCATTGTAGCGGTAGTTGGACAAGCCATGAAAAGCACTTCTGGTATTTCCGGAAAATTTTTCCATTCGCTTGGAAGAAACGGAATTAACATAGTCGCAATAGCGCAGGGGTCTTCCGAAACAAATATATCTGCGGTTATTTCCAAAAACGACGAAGCAAAAGCGCTTAACGCCATACACGACGCATTTTTCCATGCACAGGAAAAATATGTAAACCTTTTCCTTGTTGGAACAGGAAATATCGGCGGAACTTTGCTGGATCAAATTGCGGACAATTCGGAAACGCTGAAAAAAAACATGATTAAGATAAATCTTATAGGAGCTGCAAACTTTTTTGGAATGACATTTAATATTAACGGCTTGGATCCAAAACAGGCAAAGAAAATGTTAAACGACGGCGCTAAGGGGCAGGATGCCGTGCAATTTAATCTTACTCCAAAATCCGGCAAGCAGGAGATAGAAAAGAAATTTAATTTATTTATAGATAAGATGATTCAGCTTAATCTGCCTAATTCCTGTTTCTGCGACTGCACGGCAAGCGAAGAAGTATCCGCATCTTACGACAAAATTTTGCATCATGCTATTTCTATTGTTACGCCGAATAAAAAAGCAAATTCCGGTAAGCTGGATTATTACCGCAAGTTGATATCGTACTCTATAGAAAGAGGCATTCCGTATTTATACGAAACTACTGTGGGTGCGGGTTTGCCGGTTATTTCTACCTTGCGCGATCTTTATCTTTCCGGCGACAATGTAATAAGGATAGAAACTGTTCCGTCCGGCACGCTTAGTTTTATTTTTAATAATTTCGACGGAAGCAAACCTTTTTCCGCACTTGTGCGCGAAGCAAAAGACAAAGGATACACAGAGCCGGATCCGCGTGACGACTTAAACGCAATGGATGCCGCCCGCAAAGCGCTTATTCTTGGAAGAGAAATCGGGCTTCCGCTGGAATTTAAAGATGTTAAAATCGAGCCTATTCTGCCGCCTTCCTGCTTAAATGCAAAAAGTGTAGACGCGTTTTTTAAGGAGCTGGAAAAATGCGACAATGATTTCGAAAAACGCCGAGCCGCCGCCGCCAAAGACGGAAAAGCTCTTCGTTATGTCGCAGTTGTAGAAAATGGAAAAGCAAAATTGGCTTTGCGCGCGGAAGAAGCGGGCAGCCCCTTCCGTTCGCTTGTGGACAGCGATAATATCGTAGTAATTACTACGGAACGATATAAAAAACTTCCAATGGTAATTAAAGGGCCGGGAGCGGGAGCAGCCGTTACAGCCGGCGGAATTTTCGCAGACATTGTCCGCACAGCAAGAACTCTGGTGTAGGAGTATTTATGGCTATTTCAGAAAGCGTACAAAAAGCATTGGCGGGTTCCTCCATGATTCGCAAAATGTTCGAAGAAGGTTTGCAGCTAAAAAAACAATACGGATCGGACAAGGTATTCGATTTTTCGCTTGGCAACCCGGATGTTGATCCTCCAAAAGAATTCCAGGATACTCTGGTAAAACTGGCGGCAAAAAACGAAAAAGGATCGCACGGATATATGGCAAATGCCGGTTATCCTTTTGTCCGCGATGCGCTTGCAAAAAAAATAAACAGGGAACAAGGTGTTCAGACGGATGCAAGCCATGTAGTAATGGCGGCGGGCGCTGCGGCGGGGCTTAATGCTGTTTTTAAGGCAATCTGCAACCCCGGCGACGAAATTATTGTTCCCCGTCCGTACTTTGTAGAGTATCGCGCTTATGCCGCGAATCATCAGATAAAACTTGTAGAAGCCGATACACTGGAAAATTTCGATCTAGATATAAAAGCAATAGGAAATGCGTTAAACGAAAAAACCGCCGCTGTTCTTGTTAATTCTCCGAACAATCCGACAGGCAAGGTATATTCTGCAGAAGCTCTAACTTCTCTTGCCAAAATTATAAAAGAACACAATAGCAAGGGCAGGGTAGTGTATCTTATTTCCGACGAACCATACCGCGAAATTGCTTATGGTATAGATGTTCCTCCGTTTCTTTCCTGTTACGATAATTCCATTGTGGTAAGTTCTTATTCCAAAAACCTGTCGCTTCCCGGCGAGCGCATTGGTTACATTGCGGTTAACCCTGCAATTTCCGACAAAGATAATCTTATAAACGGCATTGTTTATTGTTTACGCGTACTTGGTTTTGTAAATGCGCCTGCTCTTATGCAGCGAATTGTTGCAGAGCTTACGGAAGCTGCTGTAGATATTGATATTTACGCCAAGCGCCGCGATGCCTTTATGAAAGTTTTGGACAAAGCCGGAATACAATATGCAATTCCGGAGGGCGCATTTTATCTTTTTTGCAAAGTACCGGAAACCGGAAAAAGCGACACTGAATTTGCGGATCATCTTAAAAAACATTTAATTTTAGGAGTCCCCGGATCTGCTTTTGGCAAACCCGGCTGGCTTCGTTTTGCGTACTGCGTAGACGAAAAAACAATAGCAGCCTCGGCAGATGCTTTTATGCAGGCTGTGGAAAGCTGGAAATAAAAAGCAATGTGTTAGGCGAAGTTGGTATTTTACCAGACTAAGTTTAGTGTAAACTTGCGGTATTGAAGGTTGTCAATGATTTTACAAGAAAGTATTGCTTGGGTTGAAAACCACAGATGCCTGTGATATACTTTAATTAACGGGTAAAACTGTTCACGGAGGTCAGTATGTTAGTTATAACAGGTATTTTTGAAAACGAGAGATTTATTCCTGATAAGCCGGTTCCCATTCCCCAGAGAAAAAAAGTTGTAGTCACCATAGAAGATGAAAAGCCTATAGAAGCAAAATCTGAAATGACATGGCAGGAAATAGGAGAAGCTATACTAAATTGCGACGAAGAACTACCCGGCAGCCCACAGCCTATTAAATTCAGGACGATAGCCGAAATGGAAACAGTATGAATCGATATGCACTTGACACCAATATTGTTACCTACTACTTGAAAGGCAATGAAACCATTATTAATCGAATTACTGCATACTGCTTGTATCACAAATTAATTCTTGTTACCAACAATGAACAACATTTTAAGTATATAGCAAATTTAAAAACAGTTAACTGGTTGTAATAACCACAACAAAGGCATATGATATACACCATTCCAAGGTATTTCACAAGCTAACCTTTAATAAATCTCAAAGTCAAAAATCTTGATAGTAGAAGATTGAGGGGCATTGGGGGTAAAATATTCCGAATGTCGCGCGATTTCTATGCCCTCTATGTTGTTTTTGACAAATGGCACCTGGCTTCCCCAATCAGGCTGTTTTAAGATAGAAAAAGGTACATCAATTTCTACTACCCTGTTTGCGTCATTTATTAAAATCTCGTGGCGGCAGCCATCATGATGTGTATCACTCGTATTTATTCTAAAAAGCCAGGCGCCTCCGCCGTCACCCAATATTTTAAATCTGACGCCGGAAGCATTTTTTAAATTTTGAGCTATTAACGGATTGTATGTTACAAACCAAGACTGTCTCCATTCATTGCTGGTTAGAAGATTCGAATTCAAAGTTAATACATCTCTTTCCTGTCCCTGAATACTCTCTCTTCCTATATGGCAATTTGCCGTCATAAACGCCGCTAAAGCTTGATCTCCGCTAATATTATCGCCTGTCCAGTCTGCTGCGTGTGAAATAACAGGCACTTCCGTAGTTCTTAAAGAATCTAGCTGTCTTTCCGGCGGAAGCTGCCCAATGGTTTTTGAATCATCTGTTGGCACTGTATCCGCAAGTTCTTGTGCAGTTTCCGGCACAGATGCCGCTGTCTTTGTAACAGAAAAACTGCCAATACCGGAAGGCGGAAGAGAGCCTATTACCCTTTCAGAGAAAATTGGCGTAACGCGCCAGTACCATCTGCCGGCTTCCATTCCGGTTTGAATTACGCTTGTCCCCTCGATCCGGCGGGAGACAACAGGGTTATTCATATTTGCAAAAGACGAAATTTCCAGCAGATACGAAGACGCGCCTTGCGCCGCTGTCCATGAAAGGGGAATATTGGCAGAATCTATAAGAGCAAATTCCGCCGATACAGCAGGAGAGATAAGAGAAGCCGTAGATAGCGGAATTACTTCCAGAGTGCCGGAAGGATAGATGTCATTTGCAGGTACCAAATTGCCGCGGAGCGAAACTTCCGCCTGCGCCGGATATGCTCGCCACCAGTAATTACCGTCTCTTACAGGAATACTTACAGATGAAACGCCGGTAACAGTTCTTGTTTCTACAATGTTGTTAAAGTTTCCGTCCCGCGCTATTTCTACAATTACAAAAGTATCGGGATTAAAGTTTACAGTGTTCCATGAAAAAACTACCGGAGTAACCTGTCCCGGCGTACCAATTATTCGTGCAGAAGAGCCAAAGGAAGTTAGAGCTATTGCCGGTCTGTTGTCGCGTTCTCCTTCCGCATTAAGAGTAAGAATATTGCCGGCTTCGATTTTTTCTCCGTTAAAGCTGGCTTCGCCTTCCAGCACCGAAAGACTGAATCCTTCGCTGCGTTTATCAAGATTTACCTGTCCTTCTATAGTTATAGCAGAGGATCCGCTGGTAATTGTTACGCTTCCGGAGCCGGAATCTATTTCCATCTGTCCGCCCGTAAAATCAATTTTTGCTCCATCAACTTCGCTGTAAAAAACCTGAATAAGAGTTTTTTCGTACAGGGCTAGATGGGTTACTTCATCTTTAAAATTAATAATAACTTCAGAAAATTCGATAGTACGAATTGTATCACCGTTGTAAACCGGCGATGTCTGCTTTAGCGTATCCCATACAGAACGATCTATAAATTTGCGCTGTGCTGTTCGTTTTTTAAAAACAATAGTACCAATAGGATCTTCGTTCAGCTTTGTCAGTGTACGATTATATTCCTGCCAGAAAACCGCTCCGGATGTGACAGAACCGGCAAGACAAAAAAGAATGATAGCTAAATCAATTGCTTTGAATTTTAAACTTTTCTTCTTCTGCATCTGTATTAACCTTACTGATGTCCGGAGGAGTAATGCCAAGCATCTCTCTTACTTCCGCAAGTGTCTGGGGACCCTTGGCTCCTTTAAGATTTACGACTGCAAACATTCGTACCGGTTTTTCCTTGCCCTTTACCGTAACAGGGGGCATTTCCTCTGTAATGAATTTATCGCCCACAAGATTCCAGGTGTCTTCCGTTATAAGAATATCTGTTCCCAAAGGTTTGTTAAGCGCTTCGGTGCGGCTGGCAAGATTTACCGGGTCGCCTATAACCGTATATTCCATGCGCTGTTCCGAACCAAGCTGCCCGGCTGTTACAATTCCGGTATTAAGACCGGCACCAATAACGATTTCCGGACTGCCGGGATCATTTTTTTCCCGCTTTTTGTTAAGGTTGTACAGGGCAATACGCATCATAAGCGCGCATTTAACGCCGTTAAATGCATCCGCTGCCGGGTTTCCTGCGGTATAAGCCGTACCCCAATGAGCCATAACCGCATCCCCAATAAATTTATCTACAATACCGCCTGTTTTTTCTACACAGTCTACCATTTGAGTAAAATATTCGTTTAGCCATGCAACAATACGGTCAGAGGCATTATCGCTAAAAACATTGGTAAAGTTTTCGGATTTTTCTGTAAACCCGCGGATATCTGAAAAGAAAATCGTTGCATGTTTTGGAAGACCGCCGGGTTTAATCTCGCCGCGCATGGCACGAACAGCAATATCCTTGTTTGTAAAGCGGCCAAAGATATTTAAAGCAGTTGTCATTTTGCCGAAACTTTCGGTTAAAAGCCCAATTTCGTCACGGGCTTTAGGTTTAAGTTTAATTCCAAAATCGCCGCCTTCGATTTGCAGCGCGGCATCTGCCAGAGAGCGAACAGGGCTGGCAATTGTTTTAGAAAAGAACCAGATAAACATGATTGCGATAAACACCACTACGCCGGTAAGAAAAATATTCTGAAAAGTAATGCTCCTTACCGCTTCGAATACGACATTATGAGGAATGATAGTAAAAGCCGCTGCATCTGTTCCGGCAAGCTGATAATAAGCGCCAAAATACTGAACCCCTGTTTCATCGGTAAAAGAAATCTGCATACCGCTTCCTGATCCTTCCTGCCGCATGGTTTTTACAATTGGCAGGTTAGAAAAATCGGCGCCTCCAAGTACAAGATCGTTGTCCGGGTGGAGCAGCAAGTATCCATCGTCGGTAACAATAAAACTTGTATTGGCTCCCACGCCAAAAGATTCAGAAAGATCCGCAGGGGAAAAAAGAACTTTTACAGTTTCGTTTTCGCGGGAAAATACGCCACAAAGCAGGGGATAATTAAAAAAAGGAGACGCGTTAAAGAGTATCATTTTGTCTGCTCTTGCTGCATTTGTAAAACTTCTAAAATCGTTAAAGTATGCTATTGCTGTGTTTTCGTTTATATTATTGGAAAGTAAATATTTTTTGTTAAGGATAAAAACACCTGCCGCAGCTGCGCCTGTTTGCGTAATTTCTATTGCTGCGATATTTTGGTTATGGTTAAAAAAATTATTTTCCATTTCATTTTCGCGCCCGTCTTTACGGTAGCTTGTAATATCCAGATAAAGAAGAACAGAGGCTTTTATGGAATTAAAAGAAGTTTCTGCGTGCGAACCTGCACGGCGGTTTATTGTAAAGTTATTATATTCCGCTGTGCGTCTTACATCGATAGAGCTAAGAACAGAAACAAGCGAGATAACCGCCCCCATTGACGCAAGGAGCAGAATGGAGATGATAATGACAAGTTTTGCGCCAATAGGAAACAAAACACGAGTTTTAATTTGACTTTGCGCCATTAAAGCCCACCTTTATTCATATCCATATATACAATATACAACATCCCAGGGTGTTTTAACAAGTGTTTTTCCCTTAAAAAACAGGCGGAAAAACAATAATTATATTATCTCTTCTAATGGTATTTCTTTTAATATATTAATCCAATCCCTTAATCCATGCATAAATCTTATTATATTTACAGCATTTATTTCTTCTGAAATATTATAAAATAATAAATATTTTTTTACTTTTATAGATCTTATTCCTAGTGAAGCCAAATATTTATCCTGAACCAAAGGTCTTTTAAAGGGATTTTCTGAAATTTCATTTAATTTTTCATATAATTCGCTGTATAATTTTTCTGCGACTTTAGGTGCTTCCAGTGTTTCTTTAATATACAAATAATTTTGATCTATATCAGAATCCATTATTTTTGAAAATATTATTTCATACATTTATTTGCCGGCATATTTTTTTATTTTTTTCATCACTTCATGTCCGGGTATTGTTTCGCCGTTTTTTATTTGATCCAATCCTAAATGAATCGCATCATATAATTTATATCTGCTTACCAATTGTTCGTATGCCTCTATGCTCATTACAGCCAGATCTCCTCGTCCGTTTTTGGTAATAAATACTGGTTCCCTGTATTCATGGCAAAAAGAAGAAATTTCTCCGTACTTATTTCGTAAATCTGCACTTTTTCTAATTGCCGGCATATATTTAACTCCTAAATAATTTATTCTACTAAAATATATCATAATTTTGATATTTTGTCAATAAAAATTAATTTTTACATTTATTAATAAAATTGTAAAAAGTTATTATGCTTGTTTTTCATATTTGTGTTCACGCCAATCTGACACAAGAACCATTATTAGAGGTGGAAGCCCTACCATTAGCGCGCCTAATAATAATATTTCCATACCCATAGCACATCTCCTGACATACAATATACAACATCCCAGGGTGTTTTAACAAGTAGTTTTCCCTTAAAAAGTAGGCGGAAAAACAATCGCAGGCTTTGGCAGACGGAAATATTGTTTTTTTACCGCTTAAAATTACCAAAAGCATAGTATTGACAGGTTTTAATGAACTGCAATATGATATAATAAATATATGGACGAGGATATTGAGATTGTCTTTAAGCAATCAGCATTAAAGCATGGTATCACTGAAGCCGATATTCGTTGGGCATTCAACACGGTTGAATTCGATGAACTCATTCATGGTTTTGAAAACAAATACCGGTTGCTTGGCTTTAATACTAAAGGCAATATGATTGAAGTTTTGTACAATCTGGTTAACGAGCATAGGGTAAATGTATTCCACGCTTTTCCTTGCTCGGATGCGTTTTTAAAATCACTTTCTAAACAGGAGTAAAAAGATATGACAGAAAAAGATATGACAGAAGAGGAAGCTCAATATTGGAGCGATTATTTTATGAAAAATCCCCCAAAGACAGACCCGTCAAAGCCTGGGATTTTTGCACGGCGTAAGACAAACCGTTTTTTTGGAATGGATAATCTAACTGTTAATTACCTTTTAACAAAGTCAATGGAAACCCATAAATCACCGGAAGAAATTATTGGCGACCTTGTCCGTAAGGAAATAGCAGTAACGGCAAGTGTATAAGGCAAGTTAATCCAACATAATTTATATACAACATCCCAGGGTGTTTTAACAAGCAAATTCGGCCCCTATTTCCCCATTGTCTTTTCTTCGTTTTTTTGTATTTTTTCTAGAAACCTGACCTGTTCCAAAATATACCCCTTAAAATGCTCGTTTAGGTGCTTAAAAATCCCTAAAAGTTCTTCCAACTGCATATCCGGCGGTTCTGCCGTAAAAACATCGCCTTTTCCAAATAACAGCCAGTTTTTATTAACATTGTATATTTTACAAACTAAATCCAAAAATGAGTCTTTTGCTCTTCTGTTGCCGGTTTCCAATAAAGTGTAATAACTGGTGCTTATAAAGAGGCTTTTTGCAAAATTTTTTTGGGATAAATTAAGGGATTGTCTTATATTCTTTAATCGTTTACTTATCGACATTACATATTAAACTATCACAAAAACCGCATAGAAACAAGATTTATCGTTGACATATTACTAGGAAACATTGTATTATATTACAATGCAATCTATGGTAAAAGAAGCAAAAAATATCGAGTACTTAAAAAAGGCATTTAAGGGGCTGCCTTCGGAAAAGAAAGACGGCCTTTTAGATATTACCCGGCAACTGTTTAAAATCCAAAATAATACTACC
>JAITUR010000046.1 GCA_031286205.1 Treponema sp. | reverse complement strand
TCGTTAATCTTTCCCTTGTAGAGGACATTGGAAAGTGTGTTAATATCGATGGGTATATCCGGCGGTAATTCCACCCCTTCGATAGCCGAGTACAATTCCCGAAGAATATCGGGGTTGCCGAACAGCAGCGAGAACACGCTGCTTTTGTGTTTCTTGTTTACATTCATGTAAAACTCCATAATAAGTATTCCCGAGCCTTAAAAAAGGCTCACCTATATATGGCGCGAACTTGCCATTTTGCTTGACTGATGGGGAAAGAATTTTGACGAATTTTGAAAAAAGATTAGTTTTTTAACGCGGAAGGCGCGGAACTAACGCAGAAATCGCGGAATTTTTTGGAATTTAGGGCTTAATGTATTTTCCGTGTACGCTAGATGCCGCTTGGTAGCTGAGGGGAAAATGAGACGGAATCTAGAAGTTAGAGGTTGGAAATTGGAAGTTAGATCTAACCTCCAACCTCTAATTTCTAACTTCTAGAAGGCTCATTTTACCCTCGGCTAAAGGATAGAATATGGAACAACAGGGTTCTTACCAATATGCCTTGTATCTGCGTAAAGATAGGATATCGAACAACAATACACCCAGAGTCCCGCTAGATTCCTCTTTATCTCAGCCCAAAAAACCCAAACCCACAAAGTAGGTTTCTACCGATTCGCCTCGGCAGGCTGTGGGTTTGTATGTTTTTGCTGTTGTAAAAAGAGTCTTCATTCTTTTAAGAAGCTCTGTGCTGTCGCCGCCCTGAAAAACTTTTACCGCCAAATTTCCGCCGGGGGCAAGCATTTGTCTGCCGTCGGGCAGGACAAGTTCCGCGTAATTTATAACTTCTTCCGCAAGGTTAAAAGAACGGGCGGCATCGACTGTGTGATTCCCTGTAGTGGCAGGGGCAGCATCGCTTATTATTGCCGAATATGGCCCCTTAGATAAAAGAGCTTCGCGGACTTCCGGGGTAGTTATATCGCCCTGTACAAAAAAGAAATTATCGTTAGAAAAAAGCCCTTTGTCGAATTCGCGCGACAGAGGGGAAAGGTCTGCGGCGGCAAGAAAACCCTTTCCTCCCAATTTTGGAAATATCGAGCGAAGAACAAATAAACTCCAGCTTCCCGGCGCGGCTCCAATGTCTAGTATACGAGCTTGCCCGTTAATGCGTGTTTTAAAAATAGAAAACTTTTCGTCGATTTCTTTAAGTTTGTAAACTGAACGGGCGGGGTATCCTTCTTTGCGCGCTTTATGCTGCCAAAAATCCGGCTTTTTATAATCTGCCATAATTACAATATATCAAATTTTAGACTTAACATTCTACATATTTTTGATATAATATAATGGTGTTTATTTTAAGGAGGGATTATGAATATTTTAACATTGAACTGCGGTTCATCATCGGCAAAGTATCAGGTTTATTGCTGGGATAAAAAAGACATTCTTGCTGTAGGCATTGTCGAGAAGGTAACCATTGGCGGTTCTTTTATTACCCATATTGTAAAGGGCAGGGAAGAAGTTGTTTTTAATCATGATTGCCCTACTCATACCGATGCTATCGAGCTTATTATTAAAACTATTACCAGCAAAGATTTGGGAGTTATCAGCGATATGTCGGAAATTTCCGCAGTCGGACACCGTGTGGTACACGGAGGAGACAAATTTACAAAATCTGTCATAGTCGATAACGAGGCAATGGAAGCGTTTACAGCCATGCAGGATATGAGTCCTTTGCACAATCCCGCCAATATTATGGGCATAGAGGCTGCAAAAAAAGTTCTGCCGGATGTGCCTCATTGCGCGATTATGGATACTGCCTGGCATCAAACCATGCCGGCAAAATCTTTTATGTATGCCGTTCCAAATGAGTGGTACGAAAAATACGGTGTCCGCCGTTACGGTTTTCATGGTACAAGTTTTTTATATACGGCTAAACGCGCCGCAGTTCTGCTTGGACAGGATCCTTTTAAAACAAATTTAATTATCTGCCACATTGGAAACGGCGCTTCTGTAAATGCCGTAAAAGACGGCTGCTCTTTTGATACATCGATGGGTATTACCCCTCTAGAAGGCTTGGTAATGGGTACTCGTTCAGGCGATATTGATCCCGCTCTTCCTTTTTACATTATGAGAAAGACCGGCATGAGCGCCGCCGAAGTTGAAAGCGCGCTTAATAAAAAATCCGGACATATAGGGCTTACCGGTAAATTTGCGGACAGGCGCGATATTCAGGCGGCTGCGGTTTCCGGCGATCAACAGGCACTCCTTGCACAGCATATCGAAGCACACCGGGTAAAAAAATATATCGGCGCGTATCAGGCTGTTCTTGGCAGGGTAGATGCCCTTGTTTTAACTGCCGGTGTCGGCGAGTTTGCATGGTTTATGCGCGAAAAAATCCTGGACGGTCTAGACGGAATAGGTATGAAATTTGATCCTGTAAAAAATAAAATTTCCATGACAAGAAATGCGGAAACGCTTATAAGTACCCCGGATTCTAAAATACCGATATTTGTTATTCCGACAGACGAAGAATTTGTAATGACAGAAGATGCCTATGCTCTTATGAAAGGCGCTTACGATACGCATACGAAGTTTACATATTCTTTCCAAAGCAAGGATTATGTAAATAAGGGAAGGGCGGAAGGACTTATTAACGATCTGGAAAAGAACCCCGAACTAAAGAGCATAATTGCTTTACCTAAATGTTAAAAACTTATGAAATAGTCAGTATAGGCAACCCAATTGTAGATATCTTTATCGAGATTGATAAGACACTTGCGCAAAAATACGGGATAACGGAACCGAATCAGCACATTACCCGCGAGCAGGCAGAGGCAATTTTAAGCGAACCGTCCATTGATTTTGCGAAAGCAATTAAAAGCTCCGGCGGCGGAGCTGCCAATGTAGCAAAGATAGCCGCCATGCTTGGAATAAGCTCGGCTTTTTGCGGCTGTATTGGTTCCCATGAATTTGCGGACATTTTCGAAAAAGAAATGACATCCGCAGGCGTAACATCTATTCTTATAAAATCTGCCGAAAAAACGGGAATCTGCTTTGCGTGTAATATAGGCGGAGAACTGCGTTTTGCCGTGTATCAGGGGGCGGCGTTGGAGTTTAACGAAACTCATGCCAGAGAAGATTTAATAAACAGTGCGGAAATTGTTGTAATTGACGGGTACATTCTGGATCGCCGCTCTCTTGTAAAACATATTTTAAATTTGGCAAATAAAAAAGCGACTCCTGTTGTTATGGATGCCGCCTCTATTTTACAGGTTCTAAGAAAATCGGAAGAATTGCTTACCTACAGCCGCAGTTACCCTCTTTTGGTTTTTATGAATGCCGATGAAGCTATCGCGTTTTATAATACTATAAGAAAGGACAATGAAGGTATGGGTGCTTTAACGGAGAAAGAAAAAGAGGCGTTTATTTTACAGGATGTCTGCTCCATGTTAAAAATTATTACCGACGGCGAACTTTACCCTATCATTGTTGTAAAACTTGGCGGCCGCGGCGCTGTAGTTGTCGCAGGCGGAAATATTTACCACGAAGAAACCTTTACCATTGTTCCGCGAAACACAGTAGGCGCGGGCGATGCTTTCT
>JAITUR010000015.1 GCA_031286205.1 Treponema sp. | reverse complement strand
ATGCTTAATTTACCTACGGATTTTTTTAAGAATTACGATTCCGGCGAATTAAGTCAAAAACTTTTGTTAATACCGTCTATATGTAATTCTATTTTTACGGTTGTTACAGGAACTCTTTTAACAACATTATTTTCATTGGCATATTTTATTCAGATAGGCAGTATTACTGCATCGCTTTTAATGCCGTCTATTTTTATAATAGGAATTACGCTTACGGTTATTATCATAACAACACTGGTCTCCATGAAAATACAAAAAAAACTGATACAGGCAGATGCCGATTTGTTCGGCATGGTTTTTGCCATACTTTCCAGCATAAGAAAAATAAAACTAACCGGTTCTGAAAAAAGAATATTCGCCAAATGGGCGCCAAAATATAAAGATGTTGCCAATTTTACATTTAACCCGCCTCTTGTCTTAAAATATTCAAGCGTTATTAATACGGCTATTTCTACTGCGGGTCTGGCGTTGGTATATTTTACAGCTTTAACTTCCAATGTAAGCGTGGGCGAGTATATGGCATTTAATGTTGCTTTTGGCATGGTGTCCGCTTCTGTTTTATCCTTTGGCTCTCTTACAAAATTCTTTGCAGAGTTAAAGCCCAAGTTTGATCTTGTAGAACCAATCCTTAGCGCAATACCGGAAAATACCGGAAATAAAACCATTGTATCCCGTTTAACGGGCGGTGTCGAAATTAATAATCTTACTTTCCGTTACGAGGAAGGCGGCGAAAAAATAATTGACGGGCTTAATATAAAAATCCGCCCGGGGCAGTATGTGGCAGTTGTCGGCAAAACCGGCTGCGGCAAGTCTACTCTTATACGGCTTTTACTGGGTTTCGAAAAACCGGCAAAAGGCGCAATTTATTATGACGGGA
Organism: Treponema sp.; assembly: GCA_031286205.1. GTDB lineage: Bacteria > Spirochaetota > Spirochaetia > Treponematales > Breznakiellaceae > WQXQ01. The sequence continues at coordinate 19,647 of JAITUR010000015.1, read as the reverse complement.
AAGATATGTCAAAGCTGGATTTGCCTTCCCTGCGCCGTAAAATTGGAACCGTTATGCAAAACGGCAAATTATTCCAGGGCGATATTTTTTCGAATATTACCATGTCCGCACCCGGGCTTACTCTGGACGATGCATGGGAAGCGGCGCGTATTGCAGATCTGGATAAAAATATCAAGGATATGCCGATGGGTATGTACACTATTATTACCGAAGGCAGCGGCGGTATTTCGGGCGGACAAAAACAACAGATGATGATTGCGCGGGCAGTCGCCCCCAAACCTAAAATACTTATCTTTGATGAATCTACAAGCGCTCTGGATAACATTACTCAAAAGCATATTTCGGAATCGCTTGCGCAGTTAAAATGCACTCGTATTGTTATAGCGCACAGGCTTTCCACAATTAAAGACTGCGATAAAATCTATGTGCTGGATAAGGGAAAAATTACCGAAGAAGGCACATTTGACGAACTTTATGCCAATAAAGGTTTCTTCTACGAACTTGTCAACAGACAAACAATTTAATTGTTTGCAAAATGACAAGTTATGCGTTTAACTGCGCCAATTCTTCCCGGATTTTTTCCGTCAGCTCCGCCGCCGCCTTGTCTAAATCTACATTGCGGTTTTCTTTTTCGTTGCGGCGTTTAATTTCTATCTGTGCAGGAGAGGCGGCTAGTCCCTTGTCGCCGATTACCACCCTGAACGGAATGCCCAAAAGGTCTGCATCGTTAAACTTTACACCGGGTCTTTCGCCGCGGTCGTCCAGCAAAACCTCTATACCGTTATTCGCAAGTTCGCCTGCAAGTTTGTCGGCGGCGGTTTTTGCTTCTCCGTCGTATTTAATGGGAACAATAATTACATGATACGGCGCAATAGACATAGGCCAGACAATTCCAGCTTCGTCATTGTGTTCTTCGATTACAGAAGCCAAGGTACGATCAACACCGATGCCGTAACAACCCATTGTGGGTATTTGGCTTTTTCCGTTTTCGTCCAGATAACTTACATTCATCGACTTTGTATATTTGTAACCAAGTTTAAAAATATGCCCAAGCTCGTTGCCCATTTTTGTATATAACTCTCCGCCGCAAACAGAGCAGTTGTCTCCCGCTTTTACGGTGCGTATATCTTCGACTATCCATGCTTCAAAATCCCGCTCATAGGAAACATTTTTGTAGTGAAGGTCTTTTGCCAAAGCACCTGTTACGGCATTGCTCATTCCGGTTACAGTGTTGTCGATAATTAGCGGCAGGTTTGCCAATCCAACAGGACCTGCAAAACCGACAGGCGCGCCTGTTAATCGTTCGACATCGCTGTCTGTTGCAAGAGCTGCTTCGCTTGCTTTAAGTATCGATGCAAGTTTTACTTCGTTGACATCAAGGTCTCCTCTGATTGCCACGGCAAAGTACGCCACAGGATATACTTCTGGCGCATCTGTAGAAGGTTTTTTACGATCCAGCTTGGAACAGCCGGGCGCAGATGAAAGATCTAACTCTACATTAACTGCGCGGTATATCAATGTTTTAATAAAATTTTTTGGCTCTGTTTTTAAAAAAGTACAAAGTTCATCTATAGTTTTAATATTTGGTGTATCAATTTTTTCGTAAGGAGGAGTGTTGGTTCCGGTTTCCTTGGAGTAGTCCGATGCGCAATCCGCTTTTTCCACATTGGCGGCATAATCGCATTTTTTGCAGAGGATTAGCGTATTGTCGCCAACTTCGCTTTCCACCATAAATTCTTCCGATCCGCTGCCGCCCATTGCCCCTGAATCGGCTTTTACGGGAATAACGGAGAGTCCGCAGCGTTTAAAAATTCTGCGGTACGCGCGTCCCATAGCGGTATATGTTTCGTCCAGGCTTTTGTCGTCGGCGTGCCAGGAATACGCGTCTTTCATTGTAAATTCGCGGCCTCTCATTACGCCGTATCTTGGACGGATTTCGTCGCGGAACTTGGTGTTTATCTGGTAGAGGTTAACCGGAAGCTGACGGTAACTGGAGAGTTCATCGCGTACGGTGGCAGTAAACGCTTCTTCAGCGGTGGGGGAGACAACAAAATCGTTGTCCAAGCGGTTTTTTACACGCAACAGCGATTCGCCCATCGCATCCCAGCGGCCGGATTCTTTCCATAGTTCGGCGGGAACAACCACGCTGGGTTTTATTTCGAGAGCACCCGCGGCGTTCATTTCGTCACGGATAATTTGTTCTACCTTGCGAAAACTGCGTAAGCCCAGGGGCAGGTAGGTAAAAAGCCCGTTGGCAAGTTTACGAAGAAGCCCCGCGCGAAACATCAGGCGGTGGCTTGCGATTACGGCATCGGCGGGGACTTCCCGCAGAGTAGGAATAAAAGCGCTGGAATAGTTCATAATAAATTAGTATATCAATTTAGAATTATTTTGAATATAGTATAGTATAATGTTACCGGTGCGGCAAAATATCAAAAAAAACCGTAAAAAAGGGCTTGACAAAGATTTTGATTTTTTATAGAGTAATATTGTACTTAGGGGGTGTAGTTCAGTTGGTTAGAACGCCTGCCTGTCACGCAGGAGGCCGCGAGTTCGAGTCTCGTCACTCCCGGAAAGCTCGTCTTTGGACGAGCTTTTTTTCTATATGATACGACAATAACGGGCAGTAGCGCAGATGGTAGCGCGCTTGGTTCGGGACCAAGAGGTCCCCGGTTCAACTCCGGGTTGCCCGATTTTTGCTTTGTAACTTATGTATAGGTAATTATGTTTAATTTGCATGGGTAAACTAGTATTGTTTAAAAACATAGCATTTTTTATGGTAATTTTGCCTCTTTTTGCTTCTTGCGCGACTAAATCCAAAACGCCGTCGCCTCAGGCAAGGCTTGATGGAGATGTATATATCGAATATTTAAATCCGTACAATATTGTTATAACAGGGACTACTCTAAAAGCTGTCTACACCGGCGATGAACAGGTTGGTTTCCAATGGCGGCGAAACGGCAATATTATTTCCGGCGCAGACTCTGATGTTTTTGTGGCGTATAGATCGGGATATTATACAGTTTCGGTAAGATTAGATGGTTATCATTCAAAAACCAGTTACAGTGTAAGGGCAGTTTATCCGTATTTATTGCCGGTTTATGTGCATACTCCATACCACCACCACCACCATCCAAGACCATTGCCTCCGCCTACTCATAGACCGCCGCCTAGGCAGCCGTCCACACCATCTGCTCCGGAGCGGCCTGCTAATCCGGGTAATAACGATAATAGACCCGGTCAAGGTAATCAGGGTAATCGAGGCAATCAAGATAATCGAAATAACCAAAACAATCGAGGCAATCAAGATAATCGAAATAATCAAAACAATCGAAATAACCAAAGCAATCAAAGACAGAGAAATCGGGAAGAAAAACAACAAGCTGGTCAACAACAGCAGCAACAAAGACAAAGAGAGCGAGAAGAAGAACAAAGGCAGAGACAGCAGCAGCAGCAAAGGCAGAATAACCAAAACAATCAAGGCAACCAGAATAATCAGGGGAACCAGAGAGGCCAAAATAATCAGGGGAATCAAAATAGCCAGAGAAGTCAAAGATAATTATTTGTGCTAAGGGTTAAGCTTTAAGACAGGGTATCCTTCATTGCTTTTGCCAGATTTTTCCACATAGGATCTTTTTTTCCTTTTTTAGCAGGGCTTTTTTTTGCGGCGGTCTTTTTGGGCGGACTTTTTTTGGCAGTTTTATCGGTTGTGTTTAATTCTTTTTTTCTTTCTTTTATAATCTTCTCCGCTTCTTTAAATCTGGGCGCTCTTGCCAGCGAAGGCTTTTTGGATAAAAATGTTTTTTTTGACATCTTATTAACCCTTGCTTAATGCCGCAACTGCCGCGCCGAACAGACTTGCCTGTTCTACGGGAGAAACCGCATAAGGACGCGGTTTTTCTTTATACAACATTCTGTGTAAATACGATTCTATGGAGCGGCGCATACCTTTGTAAATAAGGTAAGTTGTTCCTTCTACCGCAATGCGGACAGGCGAATACGGTTCGTAGCTATGACTTATCTTTTCTATAGTTGCAGCTAACACGGCGGCAGAAAATAGAGCGCCACGCTCCGTAATTATGGATGTTAAATACTGTACAGCGGCAAGCGCGCCGGCTTCGTCCTTGTTAAAGAGCGACCCTAAAGGACCCTGTGCGGCAAGAGGGGAATGTGTAAATTCATTTAAAAATCTTGTTTCAAGATGCGGCATGGCAAGCATTTCATCGGATTTATTAAATACAAGCAGTTTATCCTTTATTGCCTGCTTAAAAATATGCAAAGATAACGGGCCAAGATATGCGCCCGAAGTTGCTTTTTCCAAAAAGTATGTACCGGGATTTTTTGTTGTACTGTCAAAGTCTTTGTCTAATTTACCTCTATAACTGACATCGAAGTTTCCTGTTTCGCATACCACAATCTGCGTGGTTTCAGAATTAAAATTTATTTTTGGTATTTTATTTTCCGGATACGCTGTGTTAAAACCTGTTCCTAAAATAAAGCCGATTACGGGGCCTGGGACAGTGTTAAAATCATTTTTGGATCTGACAGGTTCGCCGTCAGGAGAAATAGAAGTAAGACCGGAGAGCAGGGTAGCGACAGTATCGTTTAAAAGAACAATAGGACCATTATAAACAAAGCCTTTTTTAACAAGAGCTTCCCGTAAACTTTTTCCTACTGCTTTTCCGGCAACATCGGGAGCATCAACTTCTTTGCTAAACCCCAAAAGTATACCGTCCGAGTCTTGGGTAATCTCCATAGGATAAGAAAAAGTAAAACCAATACCTTCTATTTTAACGCCGCTTGTTAATAATGGAAGACAGGCATCCGCAATTGCGTTAAAAAAATCTTCCGAGTTTAATGTTCCGGTTGTTCCGGGCATCGGCGTTTTGGTTGTTCCTTGCGCAATTGCTTCGCCGTTTTCGTTAAACGACACAAGACTTGTTCTAAGGTTTGTGCCGCCTGCATCAAGCGCAAGGACGGTTTTTCCCGGCGGAATACTGTTTAAGGCAGGAGGTGTTATGTAAGAAGGGATCATTTGCAAACTGGAAGCCGAACCTTCCAGGCCGCGTTCCATTTCCGATAAAATTTCTTTAATAAGAGATTGTGAATTAATGTTGTCGTAATGAAAACCATAATAACGCGCAAACTCAGATAATTCCTGTGCATTAAAAATCATAAATTACTCCTTGTTACTTGTATATTATTCAGCCAAAAAAGGCGGCTTAGAATAAGTTTTTTCTATAAAAAACTCTCCCGTCATTCCAACATCAATTAATGGGGGCGACCAGTTAAGATCGTTAAAATGCCACCATTCAGACGCTAATGGAATAAGCCCAGCATCCGTAAAGTATTTTTGCAATAATTTTGCCGCGTCTGTCGCACTGTCAGAAAATTCGCCGGACATCCATCCTGTAAATGTGCGGGCATTTACCCATCTTTTATAAACAGCCGATGCAACACTAAGCTCGTGTATTGGCGTCTGCATTGGATATTCTGCGTATTCCGTAATATGCGTGTAAATGTAATCGCCTGTTATTCTTTTTTCCAGATTTATAATTTTTGCAAGGCTTACATCGATCGCTGTTCCCCTCTGGTGATTATACGGAGATGGAGCCAAAAATAAATCCGATCTAAAAGTTCCGGATGATATACCTTCTTTAACAATGGGATTTTCTTCCGCCATGATCGATAATGCTTCGAACAGCTCATTGTGGGGGGCAGCCGGCCTGAATGCTTCGTAAATTACCAGGGTGTTGCCATCCAAAAGAGCGGCTTGCTGCGCTTTATGTATTCTTTTTATCATTCCATATAAAACCGGAGCGATAAATTCTTCCCTGTTAAGCCGGACATTGTAATCCCGCATATTGTACAATGCTTTTCCGGTTATGTTTGGTATATCGTATCCGGAAGTTTTAAATAACGATGAATATGTATTTGTATTGTTATGAACAATAGAAGGAATAACATCCGCTATATTAATCATACAAAAATGATGCTTTATCCAGCCATTAATGCCGGCAGCGTCTATGTACCAGAAATCGCCGTCTTCTTTAAGAATTGTAAAACCCCGTCCGGCTTTTATAATTGCAATATTAAACGAATCTTCCTCCGGAGATTGATGCAGCGGAAGATCCATTGCGGCGTATCCGCTTGCTCCGGTAATTGGCAGTTCCAGGGCTCCGCCCTGAGCAATATAATCGATATATGTTTTTTGTAATGTTTCTTCCTGCCCTGTTTGTCTTGGCTTGCAATATATAATGAACAATGGCAAGAGCATCAATATAAATAAATATATGTTTATTTTATTTTTTACCATAATTTTTTTAATATCTCTTCCAATACAGTAAATTGATTTAATAAATATAATAAAATTAAATGAGCAGGATAAAATATATAGAAAATCCACTTCATTGCCGGAGATTTTTTCCCGGGCTGCCCATTATACATTGCAAGCAAGAGCAGGGAAAGGAAAATTCCAAATTGCTGCCACTGCGGATATGTTTCGTGAAAAATTCCGTATAGTCTAAACGGTTGAATTAAAAGATAAAAAACGCAAATTATACAGAAAGCGATACTTTGCCGTAAAAAATTTCCGTGGAACAATCCAAAAGCGACAACCCACAATACCGCAATATAATTCCAGTTGGCTGTATAAGAAACAGCGCAGCAAGCTGCCAATATAACCGGTTTTAGAATAATATGTATTTTGCTGCTTTTTATGGCGGCAAGCGCGATTAAACCCATTGCAAGAGGCAAAATTACACTTGTTGCTTTAAGAAATCCTAACCCAAATACAAGATTATTGGGGTGAAAAGCCAAAAGATACGGAATATGCGATATTGCGGCAAATGCAAGCAGGCGGATAGTATACTTTTTTAAGTTGGAAGTATAATGATAACCCTGTGCAATAAAAAAACAAAAGATGGGGGCAGCCATTCTGCCTAATAATTTAAAAATTAAAGTAATTATAACATTGCTTGGAAAGAAAACAGTTGCAAAATGATCCAGAAACATAACTATAATTGCGAAAACTTTTAGCTTGTTGGCAGTTAATATTTTATATTGGTCCATATTACAAATTATACATTATTTAATATTCGTTGTCTATATCCTGTTCCAATTCTGTTCAGGCTTTTTGCAACGGATTCGCCGGGAAGCGCCTGTTTTTTTAAATCTATTGTAAATTGATTCATAGAAAAGTGCCGGAAGAAAAAAAGCTGTTTATACATTGCCGGTTTGTCCGCATACAGGCGTTTTAATTCCTTTGTATATATTTCGAAAAGCCCGCCTTTTTTCATTTCAGAATATCCGGTTATATAGACAGGAACAGATAATGCTGTATGAAACTCCAGTAAAAGATGCGCCATATCTTTTTGCGATTTTTCCAGTGCGGAAGCAACAGCTTGTCCCCCAAGCTTGCACAAATCCTTAAGTTCTATGGTTCTTGGAGAGTGGACAGGCGTTTTGTTCAGGATAATTACATTTTTGTAAAAATCCATATTCAGGTTGTCGCGAAAAAACTTTGCGGCTATTTTACCGGAAGGTCCCACAAGATATTTTTTATTTTCTGCAGATTGTTCGCGCCGTCCGGGATTATCCGCAACAAGAATCAATTTAATTTCGCTGTTAATTGTTATATCATCTAGCGCAGTATTATAAACTACCGGTGTTTCCACTTTATAAACTGCGTTTCCGCCCCGGCTGTCTACAAACTTTTGCTGAATCCCTTGCAGCTCTGGAAATGTTTTGTTAAGCTCATTTGTTAATTTATAAAACTTATCTCTAGCTTTATTAAATCTATCCCACGAACTTTTATCCAAGCAAAAATCCTTTTTTACCCGCGCGATCCAATTTCCAATATAAGCTCTACTTCGCCCTTGCCAAGATTCATTGCGTTAGCTATTTCATCGACAGTCCAGCCTTTTTCCTTTAACCTTAATACATTGTCGCGATCCTGCGGGGGAGGAGCGCCCTTGTCTTTGTCTGCGGCAGGAAACTTGCTTCCGTCTTTTTTGGACAGGGTCTTTGCAATCTTAACCTGGCTTTGAAGATCTTTGTCAAGATTTTTTAGCTCTGTCTCGGTTCGTGCAAGCCATTCACGGGCAACATTCATTTCTTGAATCCGTTTTTCTATTTTTACAAGAGCTTCGTCCAGAACAGTTATTTTTTCCGATGCTTCTTTGGCTTTTATACTTTCTGCCGCCAGAGCTTCTATCGAAGATTTTGTACCGTTAAATTGTTCCGATATACCGGAAATACCTTTTTCCGCATTTTTAATTGCCGCTTCTGTCTGCTGCAATGTTTTAAAGTTACGATCAATTCCGTCATTGGTTTGTTCAAGCACTTCGTTTTTGCGTTCGATACGCTGATATTTTTCGTCCGTGCTTTTAAGCGAATCTTCCAGTTTTCGTATTTGTACTTGTACATTGGAAAGAATGTCGTCGGAAGTTGAAACCTGGGTAAGTTTTTGTTCTACAACCTGCGAAATTTTTATAAGTCTGTCAAAATCTTTTTGCATTATATCTATTCTGTGCCTTTCCGAAAGGAAGCTTTGCATTTTTCTGTTTATTTCGTCTTCCTGCCGTTTGATATGCGTAAACTGGCTTTCCAACTGGGTAATTTCGCTCTTTCTTTGTTCTATGCGGTTTAAATGTCCGTTCATTTCGTCTATGCTGCGTTCAAGTTCCTGCTTAACATCATTGGTTTGATCAAACAATTTTTTCTGAGCGCTCATTTCTTTGCGGATATCGTCAAGGTGCTGGCGGAATTGCGCAATTCGTTCGTCGTTTTCGCCGGCAGTTTCCCTGCTTTGTCTGCGGATTGTTTCCAGAGAATTATCCATTTCGCGCATTTTGTTGTTGTAGGAGCTTTGCCATTCATCGAAATTCTCTCTTGTTTTAACGGCGGCATCATCCAGCGCTTCGTAAGCAGTCTTTGATCTTTCCGTAATATCCTCGATTTCTTTTTCCATCTCTCTTTGTTTTTGCCGCAATGTTTCCTGCAGCGAAAGCTGATACTGACCAACCTGATGTTTTACCTCGTTTTCCGCAGTTATGCGAATTTCCGCAATGTCTTTGTTTATTTGCTCCGCAAAAGCAGACCTTGTTCCGTCCATATTGTGCATTTCTTCTCTTATGCCTTTTTCAAACGCATTTGTTTCTTCTTTAAGCCTTGCAAGTTCAGAGATAAGTTTTTCGCCAAGAATGGCAATGCTCTTTCTTTGGTCTGACATGGCTTTTTCTTCTGATTTCTGCCAGTCTTTGGAAATTTTATCCGCGCTAATCTCGATCCGTTTTTCCAGTCCATCCTGCCATGCGGTAATTTGTTTGCCAATTTCGGCAGTGCGTTTTGTAAGATCTGCGGCAAAGTCTTTTTCAAAGAGCGTAAGTTTTTTAGATGTATTATCAAGAGCCTGCTGTTTAATTGTGTTAAGCTCTTTATCCATTTCTTCCAGCCGTGTTTTAAAGCCCTGCGCCTGAGCGTTAAACGATACGGCTGTTTTATCCATATTTGCCGCGGCTTCTTTTTCGAACTCTGCATATTCTTTTCTAACTTTAGAAATTGAATCCTGCATGGACAAGGTAAGCTCGTTTTTCAGGTTGGATGCGTCATCCGCCAGGCTGTTAAGGTGCCTGACTGCCTCTGCCTGCATCTTGGAGTATTCTTCCAGGCGTTTTTCGTTTGCCGCAATAATATCCTGTTCGGTACCTTTACAAAGATGCTTCCAGTCTTCCATTTGTTTTTTAAGTTCTGTAGAAAGGTCTGCCTGTTGATTCGTAATTGCATAATCGGTTTTATCTTTAAGTTCTTTTAAAGTTGCGGCAAGTTCTTTCTGATGATTCCCTACCACAGATGAAAGTTCCTTTTGCTGGCTTGTTACTGTTGTAATTGTTTTTTCGCGCAGTTCTTTTAAGGTGGAATCAAGTTCGTTTTCCTGTTTGGAAACCGCTGTAGTGGATTTTTCGCGAAGTTCCTTTATGGCGGAGTTAAGCAGATTTTCCTGTTCGGAAACCGCTGTAACTGTATTATTGCGAAGCTCGTTTATGATGGAGTTAAGCAGATTTTCCTGTTCGGAAACAGTTGTAACTGTATTATTGCGAAATTCTTTTAAGGTGGAAGCAAGATCGCTCTGCTGACCGGATATTGCCGCCGTAGATTTATCTTTAAGGTCTTTGAGTGTAGATACAAGCTCGTTCTGTTGCCCGGATATTGCCGATACAGATCTGTCTTTAAGGTCTTTAAGCGTAGATGTAAGCTCGTTCTGCTGCCCGGATATTGCCGCCGTAGATTTATCTTTAAGATCTTTAAGTACAGAGGCAAGTTCGCCTTGCTGAACGGATATTGTTACCGCCGATTTTTCGTTAAAATCATTAAGAGCAAAAGCAACCTCTTTTTGCTGTTTGGATAATGCGGCGGTTGATTTTTCCCGCAGGTCTTTAAGGGTCGATTCAAGCTCTGCTTCGTGGCTTGTAATGGCGGAAGTAAGTTCGCTTTGCTGTTGTTTCAGAGAATTCTCGGTTTTTCGTTTCATTTCGTTAAGCGCGAAATGAAGCTCTTCCTGCTGCTGTTTATGAATATTTTTTGCAAGAGATTGTAATTCTGAAATAGATGCGTTTATCTTTGCAATTAGTTCGTTAGACTCTACCTGCTGTTGTTTTATGGTTGTTGCAGATTTTGTTTTTAATTCTACAATAGATTGGTTAAGCTCCTGTTTGGCTGTGGAAATGGAAAAATCAAGTTCTTTTCGTTGTTTATCTGTAAGTTTTTTAAACTCCTGGAAGCTTTCTTTCCAGTCGTTTTGCTGTTGTACAAGAGCAGAGCTGATTGTATCTCTTTCGCGGGTAATGGAGGTGCTTACTTCGTTCCATTTATCGTGTATATTTTTAAGTTTTTCGTTAATGCTTGTTTGTTCTGTTTTTAATGTATCCTGAGTAATTTTAATTTTATCTTCGAAGAAAACCTTTATCTGCCCGACTCTTTCTTGTGCCTGTTCGCGCAGTTTTACAAGAGCAGTCTCTTCCATTTTATCCGCTCGTTTTCCCGCGCTTTCCAGAACATCTCTAAGTGTCTTTTTTATAAGTTCAAGGTCGTGGGCAAGAACGGCTTCCCGCTCTTTTTCTGATTTTATTAATGCGTCGCGGTGTTCTTCTACTTTGCGTTCGATAACTTGCGCGGTGGCTTCAAAGTCGCTGACAATGGATTTTGCGGAACCCACTACTTCCAGAGCTGTCTTTTCCAATATTTCGGCATTTTTTATTTCCAGCCGAGCTTCGGTATCTTCCAGATTTTTTTCTGCCGCCGCAAGCAGCTTTTCTACATGCTCGAATTTTTCTTTAGCTTCGGTTACTTTTCTGCCGGTATTTTCCACAAAAACAGATTCATCTCTAATACGGTTTAGGTTTTCCTGCACCCTGTCTGTCATTCCAAACAAATCATCTAAAGAGGATTCGAACTTTTTTATATGTCCTTCTATTTGCGCTATGGATTCAGATTTTTTTGCAAGTTCTTCTTCCGTAAGTTTTTGGATGCTTTTCATTAACTGGACGGCAGCTTTTTTTTCTACATCCAGATCAATGCCAAAATTCTTAACAGCCATGCTTTTTTCATCTGCATAAGCGGCAATTTCTTCTTTACATTTTTCCGCGTATTTTTTTACTTTTTCCAGAGGGCGGTTGTTTTTATCTGCCAGCCTGTAGAGCATCAGCGCCAAGGCTGTGATCCCAAGAGTTATAATATTTCCAAGTGTAAATTCCATTACCTCCCCTCCCCAGGGTAAATTCTATAATATTATTTTAACATAAAATTGCTTAATTGACGATAGTTTGTAAAAACAAAATCCGCCTTTGGACGCTTAAAACCTTTGCCGGGAAAGAGCGGATTTTTTATCCAGGCTGTTTTCATTCCGGCATTGGATGCGCCATTTACATCATAAGCGCGGCTATTTCCGATATAAAGGATTTTCTCCGGGGGCAGGGACAGGGCGGCAGAGGTTTCTGCAAAAGGCAGGGAGTGGGGTTTTAACGCGCCGCATTGTTCGGAGCAAAGAACCGCATCCCAAATTGGGGTATTGCTGCCGGGGAAATTAACAAGCCCCAGATTCTCCAATTTTGTTTTCGGCGGAAAATCCGACATAAGAGCCAATTTTAACCCCGCTTGTTTTAGGGCGGCAAGAGTTTCTATTACCCCTTTAAATAATTTGATTTTTTTGAATAAAGGCTCCCAGCCCCTGTACATTAATGTTTCTATTTTATTATGTATTAATTGGGTATTTGCCCCAAGTATTTTTGCCGTTAGTTCAGATTGATATGTATAAAAACCGTCGCCGGACCTGGGCGTAAAATCCGGGAGGGTTTGCTCTTTTCGGATTATTGTTCTTGCCCTGCCAAAGGCGGATAAAAGGCGGAACTCCTTTATTATGAAGGGAAGGAGCAAGGTGTTAAATTGATAATTAGGGTACAATGTCCCGTCCAGGTCAAAGGCTGCTCCCTGAATATCTTTCATATTGGAATTATATCATATTTTTTTAATTTGTGTAATTAGATGTATGGCGATCTTTAATCGTTACTGCGCTGCGATGTCGGGTTGCTAAGATATTGCTGGCAGCGGCCCCGCAGCAATTTTGCGGGAATATCATTGGGGCGGTATTTTAATATGCCGTTAAAGTATTTTAATCCTTCCGCCCAGTTCTTTTTAAAGTAATGCGTAAGCCCGGTTTCGTAAAATTCGTAAACTTTTCTTAATTCATCAAGTTCTTGTAATTCTTCGTTAAAAGGATCGGATTTTGGGGCTGCCGGGGCTGTTTTTTCGGGAACACTTTCAGATTTTTCTTTTACAGTTAACCTGATTGTAATTATCAACATAAAACAGAAAAAGGCAGTTATGGCTATTGCGGTTATTCTTGCGTTTCCCGCAACCTCATCTTCCGGAATAATGGTATACAAGAAAAGTTCCAGCCCGTCCCCGGCGTTAATAAGAACCCTGCTTGTCATGTAAATTTTATTTTCTATATCGATGCTTAAAGAATCGTTTTTGCTTTCCAAAAGTGTTTCCAGCAAGAAACGGCTGTTTTCGTCGTACAGCGTAGAAATGGATGCCATATTATAAGTCAGCACTCCCTGCCGGTCTTCGTTTTGAATATGGAGCTTTTCCAGATCGTATTCCGTTTGTGCCTGAAGCGCGGCAATATTATTGTTTTTATCGGCAATAAAGATTTTTGTTCCGGGAGTAGGGCGGACAGTGCCCAAAAAGAGGGAAAGCTCAACGGCTGAAATATCGATACTGCTTACGCCCGATAATCTGCCGCGATCATCATAAATTGGAATTGTACAAGTAAAACCCGGAAGGTTATCTTCCGAAGTCAGATACACAGGCGTCCATGTCATGGCGCGTGTTCTTTCTGCAAGACCATACCATCCGCGTTTGCGGGGATCATAACCGGAAGCTGCAGGATCTACAGTATTGTAAAACGAACCAAGCCATACGGGGTTTTCATGCTCCCAGGTAATACGAACTTCCCTTCCATTATTTCGGACAACTCTTTTGGAAAATGTATTGTCCGGCATTTTGCTTAAGAGTATAAGATCGCCTGTGGTATCGGCATAATAAATCATTTTATATTGCGAATTGGCTGACATTAATTCTCTGAAATAATCGAACAAGGTTTGCTGAGTATTCTGATTTTTTAGGGGGTTGTTAAAATAATTGTAATACATAAATGCCAGACCGCGGTTGGAGGCGCTTGCCGCGGAAAAGAAATTGGTTGTCTGATTTATTACAGATGCTTGAATTTCTGTTTCCAGAACACCGGTTAATTTTTTGGCGCTGTTGTCTACAGCCATCCACATAAAAAACAGAACAACAGCCCCGGAAACCAGAACCAAAAATGTGTTGATTATTTTTTTGCCGGATTTAGCACTCATAATATGGAATTTTAGTAGTTTTTTTATTAAAATACAAGTATGAGGTTAGTGAATAATGAGTAATATAAATACAGAGATACTGGATACAACGCTAAGAGACGGGGTGCAGGGGGAGGGGATTGTTTTTTCCTTGCGGGACAAACTTGCCGTAACGGAAGCGCTGGATGAGCTTGGTGTTGCCTGGATAGAAGCGGGGAATCCGGGGAGTAATCCCAAGGATATGGAATTTTTTAAGCAGGCTTCTTCGCTTAAATTAGTTAACTCTAAACTTTGCGCCTTTGGCTCTACACGAAAAAAAGGTACAAAAGCACAGGACGATCCTCTTCTTCGCCAGCTTCTGGAAGCGGGAACGGAAGGCGTTGTCATTTTTGGCAAAAGCTGGGATCTCCATGTAAAAGAAGTGCTGCAGGTAACAGAGGAAGAAAATCTTGCCATGATTACAGAAACAATTGCTTTTTTAAAAAAAGAAAGAAGTACAATTATTTATGATGCCGAACATTTTTTTGACGGATACAAGGCAAACCCGTCTTACGCGCTTTCTACGATTAAAACCGCAATAGAAGCAGGCGCGGATAAAATTGTATTATGCGATACCAACGGCGGGGTTTTTCCCGATGCCGCAGCCGGTGCGGTGCGCGAAGTTATAAAAGCGTTTCCGGGCATAGTTCTTGGCATACACGCGCACAATGACTGCGGGCTTGCAATAGCGAATACTATCGCGGCAGTGCAGGAAGGGTGTACCCATGTGCATGGAACTTTGGTGGGCTTTGGCGAAAGGTGCGGCAATACGGCGCTTGCGTCGCTGATTCCGTCATTGGAATTAAAAATGGGTTTTCGCTGTCTGCCGCAGGGGAATTTGCCGCGTATTGGAGAACTTACCCGCCGTGTGGCGGAAATAGCCAATGTAATTTTAAGCGATAATATGCCGTATATTGGAGCGCATGCTTTTTCTCATAAAGGGGGAATGCATGTGGACGGCGTTATAAAAAATAAAAAAACATTCGAGCATATTAATCCTGCAGATGTCGGCAATACACGCCACCTTTTAATGAGCGAAGTTGGCGGCCGCTCTGCAATTGTAGAGCGGGTAAAAAAGATCGATCCTTCTATTAATAAAGATCATCCTGTAATTGTTTCTTTGGTCGAAAAACTTAAAAAATTGGAAGCGGAAGGCTGGGCCTACGAAGGAGCGGATGCCAGTTTCGAAATTTTAATCCGAAAGGAACTGGGTTTATACAAGCCATTATTTAATATCGAAGCATACCGTGTTTTAAGCGAACATCCTGTGGGAGATAAAATATCATGTTCTCATGCGTGGGTAAAGGTGTTGGTCGGCGACCGGTACGAAATTGCCGCCGCAGAAGGTGTGGGTCCTGTAGGCGCATTAGACTGTGCGTTACGGCGCGCGCTTACAGGTTTTTATCCCAATCTTGCAAAGGTACGGCTGGAAGATTACAAAGTTCGTGTAATTAACGGCAAGGAAGCGACAGATGCGCGTGTTCGTGTTTTAATCGAATCGACCGACGGCGAGCGCTGCTGGAGCACGGTTGGAGTAAGCGCCGACATTATCAACGCATCATGCGCTGCGCTGGAAGACTCTATCGAATATATGCTTATAAGTTAATTGGCGCACCATTTTATTGCATTGGACAATAATTTTTGGAATTGCGGGTTATGCCATACAGCAAGATTATGTCCCGGTGTTAGAACGCAAATGCGCCCCTTGCCCTGTGTACGCGCATAACCTGCCGCATGAATTGCTTCGGGGCAGTTGTGGTACGGATCTTCTTTGTATTTATTTTTTTCTCCCTGCGCGGGTGAATATGAAGCAAGCAGTACATCGGCATCGCCGGCAATTATATCGATACTGTAGTGTTCGTCGATTTCGCAAAAAATTTCTACACCTTCTGTTATGGGGTGTTTTTTTATGGGAGATACTGTAACAGGAGAAGCATTGGGATGCCCTGCAAATTTACAGCCAATTAAACGATCAAGTTTTTCGGTATTTTCTCCTGCGACAGTGCCTGAATGAACAACAACAAGACCGCCGCCGTTTTCCACATAACCGGCAAACGCATTTTGAATAAACTCTGTCTTCCACGGTGTTTTATCGTCTTGCGAAACTTCGTCCATCTTGCACAAAAGTACAACAGAATATTCTTTTAACATATCAGGCAAAAATTCTTTTGCATTGGAAATAATATCGAATTTAAATTCATTTTTAGAAAGAGGGGCAATACCGTCTATGGGAATTTGTCCCGGGTGCCAGTAATCGCCGCAGATTAACAATATTTTTATAAGATGATCCATAAGACGATCATAACAAATAATTAATTAAACTGCCACCCGCCAAAATCCATGCCGCTTTCGTGGAAAATAAAATAAACATCGTGAATATTGCCGACTGTTTGGGTTAATTGCACTGTATAGTTTGCAAATGCCGGTGTCAACGACCCTTTATATGTTCCAATAACATTTCCTGTTGGCAAGCCAAGCCGTATCTCTATTGTAAATATTTGGCTTTCTTCTTTTGCGCGGGCATTAATTGTCAGGCTGTCTGCTCCCGCCTCTCCAAAATCTGCGCCAAAAATACCAAGCCATGCACCTTCTTTTTGTATTACCGCATTCTCTGAAGCAAATGTTAGCCCTGCAGATATTCCGCTTGTTGCGCCTTTTTGCCGGCTGTAAGGATTTAATTTTCCTGTCTGCTCTACGCCCCTTAATGTTGCGGTAACTTTTTCGAACTTTCCATTTTTTACTGTAACAGAATCTATATGCGGAGCGCGGTAGCCTTTGCGTTGTATTCCCATTCTGTTTTCCAGAATTTGCGTATGATATGTAATATACCATTTATCCCTAAACTCGAATATTGTATGATGATTATTGCCCCAAATATTAAAAAATGATCCGGGGTTTCTCATAACTGTACCTTCGATTGTAAATGGTCCAAGAGGGTTATCGCTTGACATCATTGCAATTACGGCATTATCCAGACCATGTTTTCTTCCTGTAGCATCTTTTACATTCCAGTTTGTACAATACGAAAAAATATATCTTCCGTTTAATTTATTTATGCCGGCAGCTTCGAAAAAGAAAGGAGCATCTATCAATATAGGATCGCCTGCCAGCGAAATCATGTCGTCCCCCAGCGCAACAACTCGTGCAGTACCCGGATTTGCCTCTTTCCCCGCAGGAACACCGCCGCCAAAATAAAGATAGCCCTTTCCGTCATCATCTATAAGCACGGCAGGATCAAAAACCCACGGAATATCGCAATTAGCGGTTTGCCTTGATACAAGCGGATAACCAAGAGGATCAGTCCAGGGACCCAGCGGATTATCCGCGGTTAATACGCCTACGCCATTGGCATTGTTGGAAAAATACAGAAAAAATTTATCTTTGCCGTTAACTTGTTTATATGTAATATCGGGAGCCCATGAATTATTTGCCCACCCCGCTATTCCTTCCCAGCCTGCAACTTGTATTGGTTCGTGGTAAGTCCAATTTGCCAAATCCGCGCTGGAGATTACCCGCAGTGTATTTATGGTACTGTACGAGTTGCTTTTTACAGTGCCATTGCTGTCATGCTCCAATGTGTCGCCTGTCAGGTAAATATACACTCGATCGTTATAAACCAATACGCAAGGGTCGGCGCCAAAAGTATGCGTTATAACCGGGTTGCGATGCGTTAATGATTTGTAGGCTTTTACCAATGCAGGGCTGCTCCGGCTGTTTAACCCGGAAGATGTAAAACAGCTTGTAAATAGGGTTAAAAATAAAATTAAAGGCAAAATAATAATCTTTATTTTCATGGTTTATTATACCAGATACGCATAAAAAGTGTCTTCCTATTTTAATTCATTTTTTGTATAATAAGAACCATGTTAGACTATAAATTTATTGCGGAAAATCTCCACGCTGTTACGGCTAATATTGCCGACCGTTTTATGAAAGCCGATGCAGAAGCTGTAGCGCGTCTTTATGCAAAACGCACGGAACTTACTACCAATTTACAGGCGCTTCAGCAAAAGCGGAATGCTAATGCTGCTTCTATGAAGGGTAAGCTCGAGCAAAGCGAACGAAATGTTTTAATCGAAGAAGGAAAAAAACTAAAAGACGAAATTGCGGCGGCGGAAGCGGAGCTCGAAGCAGCCGAAAAAGAACTTTTAACCGAAGCGCGAAAAATTCCCAATATGGCTCATCCCGATGCGCCGGTTGGCAGGGAAGATAAAGATAATCTGGAAGTAAAAAAATCGGGCAAGATACCACAGTTCGATTTTGAACCTGCCGATCATGTAAAACTTGGACAGGATTTGGATATTATAGATTTTGATGCAGGCACAAAAGTATCCGGCACAAAGTTTTACTATCTTAAAAACGAGGGAGTTTTTCTGGAGCTTGGTCTTGTCCGTTATGCGCTAGACCTTTTGCATAAAAAAGGTTTTACGCCTTTTATTACGCCGGATATTGCCCGCGAAGAAATTCTGGAAGGGATTGGTTTTAATCCGCGCGGATCGGAATCGAATGTTTACACGCTGGAAGGCGAGGATGCCTGTCTTGTAGGAACGGCGGAAATTACTTTGGGCGGTTATTATTCCGACACGATTCTGCCCAAAAACAAACTGCCGCTTCGAATGGCGGGGCTTTCCCACTGTTTCCGCCGCGAAGCGGGAGCGGCAGGTCAATTTTCCAAAGGTTTGTACCGTGTGCATCAATTTACCAAGGTGGAAATGTTTGTTTTCTGTCTGCCCGAAGAATCCGACCGTCTGCACGAAGAACTTCGTATAATAGAAGAAGAAATTTTCGAAAACCTGAATATACCGTTTCGTGTTGTGGATACTTGCACAGGAGATTTGGGCGCTCCCGCCTATCGTAAATGGGACTTGGAAGCGTGGATGCCCGGCAGGAACGGCGGCGAATACGGCGAAATAACATCGACATCCAACTGTAC
This sequence comes from Treponema sp., assembly GCA_031286205.1. Lineage (GTDB taxonomy): Bacteria > Spirochaetota > Spirochaetia > Treponematales > Breznakiellaceae > WQXQ01. Next base: position 777 of record JAITUR010000015.1, on the reverse strand, counting down.
AGATTACCAGGCACGCAGGTTAAATGTTCGTTATAAAGACGACGACGGTAAAAACAAATTTGTCCATATGCTGAACGGAACGGCAATAGCCGTCTCCCGCGCCATCATTGCCATTCTGGAAAATTTCCAGCAGGCGGACGGCTCGGTACAAATTCCCAAAGCACTAGTTCCCTACTGCGGGTTCGATACAATAAAGAAAAAGTAACAAAACTTAAAATCCACCCACATTTGGATTGAGGACTCCGAGGGCAGACTTGTGTTTTTTCTGGAATTTGTGTATTATTAAGTATAAAAAATCTCTAACTAAGAGGGGGCTGTTATGAAAAAAAGGATCTCTTTTGTCCTGTTAATTGTTGCTCTGGGCATTTTTGGATGCGATTTTTTTAACAACCCATTAAGTGAATATATTGATAATGCTACCAATTCTGCCGAAGGACTGAGGGCTGTTGTCACAACTCCCCACTATGAAAGGTCTGATGGCGTAATAGCCATCCCACCGCGGGGGGGGGGGGGGGGGAAAACTCTTGTTCACATAACCCTTCGCAATGCGCAAGGTTATGATTTAGATCTGGAATTGGAAGGCGAAGGCGAAGAAATGGCTTCCGCCGAGCAGCTGCCCAATGACAAGGCAGTGATTGTTGTAACAATTACCAACCCGGAGTATTTAGATGTATTTGACCTGACCATAAAAATGTCTGCCAATGGCAGACCCATGCCATCTTTTAAAATGCCAATATTGCAAGCCCGGTATTTTAATACGGATTTGGCTTCACTTGT
>JAITUR010000007.1 GCA_031286205.1 Treponema sp. | reverse complement strand
AATCTTTATTGGTAGCTGTAATAATTCTTACATCCACCTCTACTGTCTGCTCACCGCCGACTCTTTCGAACTTTTTTTCCTGCAAAACACGCAAAAGTTTAATTTGAATATTTTGATCTATTTCGCCTATTTCATCCAGAAAAAGAGTGCCGCCGGAAGCAAGCTCGAATCTTCCCTTTCTTTGCGATAAAGCTCCCGTAAATGCTCCTTTTTCATGTCCAAAAAGCTCGCTCTCCAAAAGCGTGGAAGAAAGGGCGGCACAATGCACTTTTATAAAAGGCTGATCTTTACGCGGAGAAAGTTCGTGTAACGCATTTGCGACAAGCTCCTTTCCAACACCGGACTCGCCTGTAATTAAAATAGATGCCTTGGTGGGGGCAGCTTTACTCATTGTATCGAATACTCCGCGCATATTACGCGAATTGCCTGTTATTAATTTAAATTGTTTTTGTTTTTCCAGTTCTTTTTCTACATCCCTATGCTTAAAAAACAATTCCCGGTTATCCAATGCCCGTTTTACTTTTAACGAAAGATGATCCAAATCCACTGGTTTGGACAGAAAATCCCATGCGCCGTCACGCATTGCGGCAACTGCCTGCTCTATAGTGCCATGACCAGTCAAAATAATTACAGGAAAACCTGGGGCTTGCGTAAGTATTTTTTTCATTAATTCTTCGCCGCCAAGTCCGGGCATTTTTAAATCTGTAATTACAAGATCTATATCTTTTCCGGAAAAAATCTTCCAGCCTTCGTCTCCGTTTTCTGCACAGACTACATCGTAACCTTCCTCGTTTAATGCTTCCGCAAGACCTTCGCGTATATTTTTTTCATCATCAATTACAAGAAGACGGAATTTCATGTTAATTCTCCTTATATGCAAGCAATCTGGTTTCTTTCTGAGGAACAGGAAGAATAATTTTAATTTCAGTACCGGTGTCCGGTTCGGAATCTACGGTTATCTCGCCATGATGTTCCCTGATTATTTTATACGATATTGTAAGCCCAAGCCCTGTTCCCGATTCGCTTGTAGTAAAATACGGTTCGAATATTTTAGAAATATTTTCTTTTGTAATTCCTACACCGGTATCGCGTACAGAAATTTTTACTTCATTTTCTTCGAAATTAGCGGCAATAGACAATACTCCGCCCTCCGGCATTGCAGTTTTTGCATTTTTTACAAGATTTAGCAAAACCTGTTTAATTAACCTTTCATCTATCAGCAATAAAGGTATATTATCGCCAAATTCAAGCAAACATTTTATATTCGATTGCTCCATTTCGAACTTTACAAATTCCATTGTTCGAGTAATTAACTTTTTTATATCTGTCTCCCTTAACTCCAGGGTTAAAGGACGAACTGCGAAAAGGAAATTTACAACAATTTTATTTAACCTGTCTACTTCTTCTTTTAATACATTAAAATATTTATCTGTTTTGCTGTCAGACTTTTTATTTTTGGATAACGCTTTTTGCAAAAGCTGTAAATGAATAGATATAGAACCCAGGGGGTTCTTAATCTCGTGCGCAACACCCGCCGCAAGCGTTGTAAGGCTTGCAAGATTTTCTATTCTTCGCAGGCGTTCTTCCCCCTTGCGTTTTTCTGTAATATCTTCTATATAAACCAAAGTACCGTTTATCTTATGATCGTATACAAGAGGAACAACATTAACAGAAAACAGTCTATACTTGTCGCGGTAAACAATATCAATTTCCCTGCCCATTACTCTTTCGTGATTCTCGAAAATATCTTTTAAGAATTCTGTTAGTTTCACATCTTTAATAGATGACCAAATTTGCTCTCCTTCCGAATAATCTAAAGGCAAAAAACGCTGTGCGTTTTTATTTACTAAAATTAAATTATTGTCTTTGTCGCAGACCAAAATACCTACATCGATAGAGTCTGCTACAGCTCTTAACAGGGTAACTTTTTCTACAGACGACATTAAAAGCTCTGTACACTGCTCAGGATTAAGTTTATCCAGTTTTTTAATTGCTCTCTGGTAAAAATCAAGCATAATTTAAATCCATTTTGTTTTTTAACTTAAATAATAATGCTTCCAACGCAATAGTAACGCTTTGGTTTAAAACATCTACCGCTGTTACTGCTTCGTTAATATATTTTTTGTATAAATCATAATACCTTATATACTGCGGGTCTTTTGCCTTCCTTGCCTCTGCAGAAGTTAAATCCAGACAAATTTTTAGAAAGCGGGAAAAAGAATCGTTTTCGAAATTATTGCTTTTTGCAAGCAATGCTTTGGCTGTCTCGCTTACAGAATAATCCTGTGTTATAAACCACTGCGCCAGCGGATACATCTTTTCCGCGCTTGCCGGCAAAAAGGAGTCGAAATACCGGCTTATTAAACTGCTGTGCATTGTATTGTCTGTTGTAAAATTAGGCGACTGAAAAACCCTTCGCAGCACTTCTTTTTCTCCTTCAGGGCTTCTGTTTAAAAATCTATACGGCCGCAAACGAGATAAAATTGTGGGAATTATAGATTCTTTTCTTTGCGCCGCTAGAACAATGTTTACTTCCCGCGGCGGCTCTTCCAAAAGTTTTAGAAGGGAATTATGCGCTTCGTCCCTCATGTTATCTGCATTTTCTATAATTAGAATTTTTCTTTTTCCTGCAGGAGCCAGTCTGCACCAATAAGATGCTTGCCTTATATGTCCTATGGGAATATTGGAACTTATACCGTCTTCTTCTATAACTGCCGCCTCTTTTACAAGGGCATTGCAAAGTTTTTCCACTGCCGGCGATTCTACAGCAGGGTCTATAGAATAAAAATCGTTTAATTTTTCGTCTAACGACTGTAATTGCGAAGATATTTTAGATATTTTTGGATCATTCTCTGCCACAAACGGAGAAAAGCGAATTTGCAATTTTCGCAAAGAGCGAAAAAATAAAAGCTTTGTACCGGGCAGGGGGTTTTGCAAAAAAACCGAACAGCAAGCTGCAATTTCCGCAGAAAAGTTTTTTTTGCCTAAAACTAAAAGATCGTCGCTTTGCAGATAACGATGCCTTTCGCAGGAAAAACACTTACACTTCCATGATGCATCCTGTTCGCACGAAAGCACTCTTGCCAATTCCAATGCGGCACTTCCTTTTCCGGATTCAGAATGACCAAAAAACAAAATACTTTGGGGAAGAGTGCCTGCAAGTATATCGTTTTGAAGCTGAGAAGCAGCAGCTTGTTCGATAATGTTTTCAAACATTCAGCATATTCTCCCGCCCTGTAATTAAAGGCAGCATAATCCTTGCAAAAAAACTTTCGGACAACAACACGCTGGAATCAAAAATTGGCTGTACTTTTAGTAAAAATAAAATAAAGCTTACAATTGCAATTCCTTCTGCTAATCCAAAAATAACGCCTAAAAATCTGTCTCCCTTTCCAACTTCTATTTTTTCTATTATATTTTGCACCATTATTTCTATTATTTTTACAATAATAAAAACAATTAAGAATAATCCCACAAAAGCAATAATTTCCGGAAATGTTTTAGAATCCGGCCAAAAATGCGATCTTAAAAAATCTGCGGCGTTTTTGTAAAAGAAAACCGATGCTAAAACAGCAAGAACAATTGCAGCCATAGATAAAAATTCCTGAGCAAAACCTTTTACATAACAGCGGACAGTAAACAGTGTTATAATTGCAACAAAAATTATATCTAATGTATTAAAGCTCATTAATTTTTTCCTCCAAAATACGCGCTATTACTGCGGAAGCATCAATTTCTCCAATTTTAGAAGAGCTCTCTGCCATTTTTTTTCTTTTTTCGGCATCGTTTGCAAGTTCAGTTACAGTGTCCACCAAAATTTGCGAATTTACATTTGCGCCTTCCAGCACGATAGCTGCGTTTGCCTTTTCAAAATAACGCGCATTCTCCGATTGATCGCCCCTTGTGCCCGACCCTGTCAACGGTATAAGGATCATGGGTTTGCCGCATACCGCCCATTCCCAAATACCCGCACCGCTTCTTCCAATTACAATTTCTGCCGCTTTCATTATATACGGCAATTCGTCTTTTATATATGGGTATGGTTTATATTTTTCGGTTTCTTTTACATCCCATTGTTTGCCGGGACCGGTTTGATGTATTACGGTGTACCACTTATTTAATTGCGGCAATGCGGCAAGAATAAGTTTGTTTACCTCATCTGCTCCCTGACTGCCGCCAAGCACCAAAAGAGTCCGCTCTTTTGACGGAGCATTTATATTTCTAAAAACATCGCGCACAGGCTGTCCGGATACAATTATATGATTATGCATGGCAGGGGCAAAAAAACGGACGGTATCTTCATACGCCGTAAATATTTTTCCGCCCGTACGAAGCGCATAACGCGCGTTTAATTTTGTCGCAAGCCCGGGGCTGTAATCGGATTCGTGGGTGTAGACCGGAATTTTAAGCAGGGAAGCGGCTGCACATGGAGGAACACTGACAAAACCTCCTTTGGAAAAAAGAATATTTGCCTTTTGTTTTTTTAGTATTTTAATCGAAGCAAAAAAACCCGCAAACACTTTAAAAAAATCTACGGCTGTTCTAAACGAAAAATAACGGCGTAATTTACCCGACGGCACTCCAAAAAATTCTATTCCGGCAGCTTCGACTATACTGCGATCCATGCCGGAAGAAGAACCTATCCAAAACAGGCGGTATTCGCCTTTAAGATGTTTTTTTAGTTCAGAAGCTACAGCAAGCCCGGGATATATGTGCCCTCCGGTTCCCCCACCGGTAAAAGCAATTACCTTCATGATTGCCCGCTGCTCGCTTTATTTCTTTACCAGCTCGGCAACTCCGGTAACTAAACCCGCAAGATTTTGAATATCTGCCGGAATTATAATCTTTGTTGCCTGACCATCTGCCACTTTTTGTAAAGCTTCCAGGCTTTTTAGTTTGATAAGCGGGGCGTCCGCATTTACACTCTTTAGCATATCAAGACCGTCTGCCGTAGCACGCTGTACATTAAGGATTGCCTGCGCTTCTCCTTCCGCCTCGCGGATTTGCGCTTCTTTTTTTGCTTCCGCCTGTAAAATTGCCGCTGCTTTTTCAGCTTCTGCTTTAAGAATGGCGGATGCTTTTTGTCCTTCGGCTACAAGAATGGCGCTCTGTTTTTCTCCTTCGGCTTTAAGTATTGCTTCGCGGCGTTCGCGTTCCGCACGCATTTGCTTTTCCATTGCTTCCTGGATACTTTTGGGCGGCGCGATATTTTTTACTTCTACGCGGTTTACCTTAATACCCCAGGGGTCTGTCGCTTCGTCAAGAACAGTGCGCATTCGTGTATTGATCATATCGCGGCTGGTAAGGGTTTCGTCCAATTCAAGTTCGCCTATTATGTTACGAAGCGTAGTGCTTGTAAGATTTTCTATGGCACTCATTGGATTAATTACACCGTAAGTATATAGTTTAGGATCCGTTATCTGTAAATAAATTACGGTATCGATCATCATTGTAACATTGTCTTTGGTAATTACAGGCTGAGGCGCAAAATCTGCTACCTGTTCCTTAAGCGAAACATAACTTGCTATACGATCGATAAGCGGCATTTTAACATGAAGACCCGTGCTCCATGTTGTAAAATATGCCCCAAGACGCTCAATTACATTGGCGTTAGACTGCGGTACAATCCTGATATTTGTTACGATTAATATCAGAACAAATGCCGAAATAAAAATTATTGCCCACATACAATACTCCTTTTAATCTAATTTTTTTTAACAATTGCGTGTACGCCTTCTATGCGTACTACTTCGCATTTAGTTCCTTCTTCTATTATAGAGCCGTCTTCTGAATGAGCCGACCATATTTGACCATTTAATTTTACTTCGCCTTTATCGAACTCGCCGATTTTTTTGGTTACCAGGGCGTTCATTCCTACAAGACTTTCGACATTGGTCTTAACCCTGCCCATTTTAAACTTTTTAATTGCTATCGGACGGGTGTAAATTAATATGACTGCCGAAAGCGCCAAAAACACCATTATTTGATACATAAAAGGGAATTTAGGTATGAAAGCCAGAAATATCATGATAAACGAAGCAAGCGCAAACCACACAGTTACAAGACCGAATGTAAAAACTTCTATTACCGTAAAAAGGACGGTCAGAAAAACCCAAATCCAATATGCATTTATATAGCCTATTTTAGTTAACATGTTGATGATTATTTCATATTATGCTATAAGTGTCAAGGGGCAGAAAACCGGTGAAAGATAAAATTTTGTTTTTAATAAATGAGCCTCAAATAGATCATTTTCAATTAAAAGCTATACTCATGCTGACAAACACCGCGGATATTGCCGAAGCAATCGGCGAAATGAAAAAAAATAAAAAAGTGCAGCTTTTTAGATTATTGCCCAAAAGTATGGCCTCTGATGTCTTTTCTTTCCTGGATCCGGACGAACAGGAATTAATTACAGAAAACCTTGCCGACAATGAAATTGGTCAAATTATAAACAGCCTATTTGCCGATGATGCGGCAGACTTTATAGAAGAAATGCCGGCAAATGTTGTTAAAAGAGTTCTAAAAACCGCAACTCCGGAAAAGCGCGCGGCAATTAATCAACTTTTACAATATCCGGAAGATTCTGCCGGAAGCATAATGACTACTGAATATGTCGATCTTCTGGAAGACGAAACTGTCAGCGAAGCATTTAACGAAATAAGATCTACCGGAGTAAACAAGGAAACTATTTACACCTGTTATGTGATAAGGCGGGACAGGCTTCTTGTGGGAACCGTGTCGGTAAAAACCCTGCTTTTTTCCGAGCAGAACGAACATATTGGCAATATTATGGATACTCAATTTATTTATGCAAACACAGGTGACGATCAGGAAACAATTGCAGACAAGTTTAAAAAATACGGATTATTATCGATGCCTGTTGTCGATAACGAAAAACGCCTTGTTGGAATTATTACAATAGATGACATTGTACAGGTTATAGAAGAAGAAAATACCGAAGACTTTGAAATAATGCACGCTCTTGCTCCGTCAGAAGAACCTTACTTTAAAACAAGCATACTTCGTCTTGCAAGAAACCGTTTTTTATGGCTTTTAATATTGATGCTCTCCGCCACTATTACCGGCATTATTATTACCGGCTTTGAAGAAGCAATTATGACTCTTCCGGTACTGGTTGCTTTTATCCCAATGTTAATGGACACAGGCGGAAATGCAGGCGCTCAATCTTCTATATTGATCATTCGCGGTATGGCAATAGGCGAAATTGAATTAAAAGATACACTCTTGGTTTTGTGGAAAGAAATTCGGGTTGCCGCATTATGCGGTTTAATTCTGTGCCTTGTTAATTTTGTGCGTATTTATTTATTTAACGGAAGAAATCTAATACTTGCCACATCTGTTACCATTGCTTTATTTGGCACAATTTTTCTTGCAAAAACTACCGGTTGTCTTTTACCGTTAATTGCAAAAAAAATAAAGATAGACCCTGCCATTATGGCATCTCCGTTAATTACCACTATTGTAGATGCCGCATCTCTTATAATTTATTTTTCGATAGCAAAATTATTTTTTAATATTTAAGACTAAAAACCTTCTAATACAGTATTATACAAAGTCCTTCCAGTTTCTGCTTTTTACTTTATCGTTTTCGTCCCGTATTTCTACGGGAAGCGTTACTTTTTCGCTGCCTTTATAATCCAGCCTGCCTGTTTCTGTTTTAATGCCGGCAATTTCATTATTACAAACTACTTTAACAAAATCGTCTATACTGTTTAGTTTATTTTCCAGATAAACTCCATAAAGCTCGTTGTTATAAATCCAGGAAGCTTCGTGTATATCTGTTCCTGCCAATACTGCTTTGCCTATTTTTTTCGCATAATGATACGCAAGAACATCGTCGGCAGGATCTTCATGTCCGCCATTAGCGGCTTCTATGCCGTCTACACAGCCTGCAGATAATATTATACGGCTAATATAAAAACGCTGTCTAAAAGGATGAGCCTGAACAACGCATCCGCCAGCCGCTTTTACAGCGCGGTATTGTTCCCCTCTTGTCCAAAAACGACATTCCGGATGATCCAAAAGCCACTGTTTATCCAGCCCGTAAACAAGGTAGTCGTCGCAGTTGTCGAAGGTTTCTTCCCAGCCAAAAAAAACATCCAGCCCGCGTTTATCGCCTTCTTCCTTTGCTTCTTCATAACCGCGGCAGAACCGGTTAACCCATTCCTTCCACGAAAGACTCTTGGATAAAGAGCAGTGTCCATTATAAAAATGATCAGTTACAATAATCCCAGAATACCCTTTGTCTATATAACCCGAGATATAATCTTTTCCTCCGGAAACCGCGCATTTACTTGCCCCGGTTGTATGAAGGTGTGTTTCGTATAAATATGCCACAGTAAATAATTATATCCTATTTTTAATATTTTGTCATGTGTTTTTATCTTAACACAAATTACCTTTCGCCCAAGAGTGTCTTTAATTCCTGGATGTTTTTCATAATTTCGCTGCGGGACATTTTTTGGAACTCTTTGGGGATCATCTCTTTGGAGGTACATTCCAGGACTGCAACAAGGTTTTGTAATGCGACATCGTAAGGGTGATCCGCAGGAACAAAGTCGCTCATTGCCTCTTCCATATCTTCGCGGCGTACAAAAACACGTTCGTCCATTGCTGCAATTAATTTTGCGCGGACAAGAACGGCTTCCAAATCTGCGCCGGAATATTCATGTTTGTATTTCTTAAATAAATCGGAAATTGGAAAGTTGCGAATATCTAAATCCAGTTTACGCACTAAAGTTTGGAAAAGTTCTTCTCTTTCTTTTTGGGTTTCGGGATAAAAAAGAGCAAGATGTTCTTCGGCGCGTCCCTGTCGCTTTAGGTCGATTGGTATTTTGTCGGGACGGCAGGTAATTAAAAACCAGATAATTTTACCTCGATACTCTGTATTTCCCATAAAGCTTGCTATCTGCGCAAAGACACGATTACTGGTTCCGGAATCCCCCTGTTGATCCCTGTCGCCAAGGAATGCGTCTGCTTCATCGACCATAACTCCTACAGGAGCCATTGCCACCAATATATTTAAAACTTTTTCCAGGTTTGCTTCTGTTTCCCCCTGCCACTTTGTACGGAAGTTGCGGAACTTTACCATGGGTATTCCTATCTCTCCCGCAAATGCGTTTACCATAAAACTTTTTCCCGTTCCAACAGGGCCTGCAATCAGATAACCCATTGGAAGAACATCCGGCCGTCCCATTTTAATTGCCTTTGCCGCATTTTTAAATCGTTTTTTTACAAAGCCATGTCCCGAAACATGGGAAAGATTATAGGTAGTTTCCATAAATTCCAAAAGACCGCCGGCTTCATCTTCTATCATTTCTTTTTTTCTTTGACGCATAAAATCCAGTGTTATAGGTTTATCTTCTTCGTAACTTTCTCCGACAAGACGGTTAAGGTTCATAAGATTAAGCCCGGAGGTTATTACGGCAAGTTTTTCCGGTGTCAAACCTCGTTCTAAAAGCAGTTTTTCGTTTTTTTCTTTTGTTTTTAAAAAACTTTCCCTTACTTTGACATCCGGAAAAGGTATATTTATTTTTATTGCAGAAGGAGAACCTGTAAGGCGCGAAGAAATATCCGCAAGATTTTCTGTTAAAAGTATTATGGAAATATCACCTTTAATAAATTTAGGGTCGGTTGCCCAGCGCTTGAATGTTACCATGCAGTAACGGTCGGCAGGTTCAAGGCGGATTAAATCCCCCGCGGGAACTATGGTTTCCGCAAAATCTATAATTAACACCATTCTGCATTTTTCCCTCTTGTCGGAAGGAATTCTGGAAAGAAAATATTTTTCTAAATACGGAAAACTTATTTCCGGGTTATACGAAACAAAATCGCCTTTGTCGACATCGGGGTTTGCGGTAAAGTTAGGAACCGCCGCCAAATATTCGCTTTCCATTTCCGGTTCGCGGAAAGTTACCCCGCTGGAACGGTCGTAGTAGGCAATTATATCCTGGTTACCAAACAATATTTCCGATACATAATCCTGCACCCTTCTAAAAATAAATTCTCCCTCTTTTCTTTCGTGAGGAAGATAATCTCTGATATTGCCGTGGAGTATGTAAAGATTCGCGGTATTTGAACCGTACTTTGCAGCGAATTCCTCCGCCCACGCAGGTAGAATCTTAAAAAAATCGTTGTTTCTTTTAGAAATATATTGATCTGACACCGGCCCCTCCTTCCGATATCCCAATTATAGCATACATTGTGCCTTTTGGGAACTACGGGTTGCAGAAAAATGTGGGGTTAACCCGGCAGTTACTTCCAGAGACCGTAACCTATCGCTATACCAAAAACGCTATGACCAGGGACATAATTCTTAAGTGTCTCGAAATGATAACTATAGAAAAGACGGCCGAAAATTCCGGGGTCATCATTTGCCCCTGTAAAAACAATCCCGCCCCTTACAAAGGCTCCAATATCATTATCTGTAGTATCATAAAAACTTCCAGTATAAATTGGAGAGAAAAATATAAAATTTGCACCTGCTGAGGCAAACGGAATAATTGCCAAAGAAGAAATTTTTATGGGAAGCGAGTATCCTAAATTCCCGCTAAACTGAGAATATTTGTCTCCGCCAAAAAACATATTAAGCGTCGAGACAACATCAAGTCCTACGGAGAGGGGACTGCCCAAAGTAAGCGAAAAAGCGACAGCTGAATCAAAATTATTTCCGACAGCAGCATAACCTGCGCTTATAGAATAATAAAAAGCTTCTCCTGTCATTGTCTGGTTTTTCTTTCTTTTAAAATCTCTATTGCCGGATACAATAGTCCCATAAGTATTCATCCTGTAAACGCCATGTTCTTTTACCCATTCGGTTTCTACAATATTGCCGTTTACATTAAGAACGACATTAAAACCTCCCTTTTCGTCAGGTTCTATAGATTCTAGAGCTATGGTTATAGGCCGTTTCCGCATGGTATTACTAATAACCCAGCCAACTGCAGCATTCATACCATCCACAAAGTTGCGGCCAAAAATAAGGTCTATTTCTGTAACAATATCTCTGGACGCCATAAATTCCAACTGTGTAAATGCTTGGTCTGCATTCAAAGCAATAATATCACTTGTAAGAAAATCAGAAATATGGCTGTAATTTGATTTATCCGGTCTTATACCTTTAATAAAATCATCTACTCTTTTTGCGATTATCTCGTTTTCATTTACCGGTTCGGTGCTTAAGGCGGTTCTAATAAATGCATTAATTTGATTTGCAGGAATGGCATAGTTAGCTGCCTGCCGCCTTCTGGCACTTAATGTGTTTATTCCAATAACCGAGTAACCTGCCGGTACATTCCTTGCAGAAACAAGCAAGGGACCGCCGGAATTACCAAAGTCTACCTGGGCAGTATGCTGAATAAAAGGTCCAATCATATCATCGTTATAAAAGTTTTTTGGAAGTCTTGCAGATGAATTGGAAACAATACCTGAGCTGAATTGCCAAATAGCCAGATGCCCAAGACCGGGAAAACCTGCTGCAAATACTTCCATACCTTCATCTATTGTTGCGGTATTAAAACTTAAACTTTGTTTAAACGGTCTTTTTCCGTCTTCAAAATAAAGTATGGCAAGGTCTTTTTCTTCGTCTACCAGTAATACTTTTAAGCCTTCGTGCGTGATTTTAGTTCCGTCGCGAGTTTCAAAAGTTATAGAAAGTCTTTGAGCATGATTAACTACATGTGCATTGGTTAAAACATAGTTGGCACCATTGGGAGCTATATAGGTAAAGCCGGAGCCGCTTAAACCCTGCAGATAATTGTCAACCGCCCGGGCTGCATTTGTCCATCCCCTTCTTTCAAAACTTTGTTTAAATTTATCCATTAATTCTACTACATCCGGATGATACTCTATGGCAATTAGTCCGACATGATCCCTTAGCGCAGTTGCCTGACCAAAGCAAAAATTTACAGTAAAAAGAAAAATTGCGAAAAACAAAAGTGCTTTAATTATAAAAGAGGGAGGTGCAGAGATTCCTGTTTTTTGAACACGAACCGTTTTTTCTTCGGAAAGAGTTTCTTGGTTAATTTTAATAATTTTCATAGTAAGAACATATTACCATTGGAGAAAAATATCAATAGAAGATTGCAATTAACGCGAAATTTGCGGAAAAAACACGCAGAAATAGCAAAATTATACCAAAGTAATTCCTGTGAGTTCCGCGTACTTTAGACACGCTTGTTAAGCCGAGGGTATGAGGATACTATTTAACAACAATCACCACAGCTAGAACGGATTACCCCGCTATCGAGACCCCAATTCCGTTAAATCCATCGGGTTAAGCAATAACGGTGCCCCATTTTCTCGTTGAGTTAATAATCTTCCCTGCTGTATTGTTACCGATGCTTCGGGATGTATCCTTACCGCCGACTTTGCCTGCAATGTTAGACCTGTATCGAATCTGCCAAGGAAACACTGGTTGCTGCGAAGATCTATCGTTATTGCGTAAAGGTCAGAACCGTTTACCCACAAGAGACTTCCCGGTCTAATATCGTCTTCGCCCTGCCTTGCCATTTCCAGATTAGTCTGGTTAAGCTCGATAAGACGAACCGCGCGATTACCTCTGTTTTCGCCGGCAATTGCTATAAGCCTTCCGCTTACAAATGTAACAGTTCGTATATGAACAGTATCCAAAGGAGACCTTCTTTGTTCGGATCCGGTTTCAGGATTCAGCCTTACTATGCGTCCCATTTGTGTTGGAGTTGTTTTTTCCAGCGTTACGCCAAATATAGAGTCTGTTGTTTCCTGAACAATGGCTGCCTGCTGATCCCTTGCTATTTCTTCACGCTGCTGCTGAGCAGAATCGAACTGCCGTTCCGCGTAATCTTCCATTCTTTGAGCCTCATCGCGCTGTTGGTCAAGCGCGCGATCCCTTTCTTCCGTTTGTTGATCCCTTTGGGCAAGCTCACTGTCTCTTTGATCTTGCTCTTGTTCTTGTTCTCTTGCCTGTTCTTCGGTTATTCTTCCGGCTTCGCGATCTTCCTGTGTCTGTCGTCTTTCTTCCGCTACTTGCTGTCTTTGCTGTTCAGTCTGCTGCCTGTCCTGCGCTATCTGACTTTCCTGATCCCTGATAGATTCGCGTTGAGTTTGCGCCCTTTGCTCGGCTTCTTCCGCCTGTCTTTCCATTAAATCGACCATTCCCTGTCTTTGCGGAACACCTTGATCTTCTTCTCTGCGAAGCTCTTCTATAACTCTTCTGTCAGAAATTGCGGAAGTATCGATAGAGCTTAAACCGCCGTGTCCAAGGGGAATAAGCATCATGGTTCTTCCCGGCCATTCATCGTAACGAATGGAAAGACCCGCTCTATCCCTAATAAGGTGGCTAATAACCGGGGTTTTGTATCGTTCTGCAAAAAAATCCCAGCTGCCGCGATAAACGGCATTGTAAATTGTAATATATTCAGCTAACAGAGCGGCATCGTTTTGGGAATAATTGTAAGCTTCCTGTAAATATCCCTGGATAATCCAACGCAGGTTTCGAACATGGTCTACGCCTGTGTCAACGCCAAGACCAAAAATATCGGCATCAAACTTGCTGCCTTCCGGAGCAGAAACACTGTGAATAATGAAGTATCGATTTAACGCGCCTACTTCGAACCTGTAGGAATGCGCCCTTCTTTGTTCGGTAGACATATTTGCCAAAGTTGGCTCCATGCCCCTTTCTCTTTCGGCAATTTGCCGCCCCAAGACCACGCCAAGCTGACGAATCTGCTCTCTTGTATCAATCCTGTGATACGGCCCTTCGTAGTTAATAAAAACAACCGGAGGCAGGTTTTCCAGCTCGCCCCGATCAACCTGAGCAAAAACGGCAACGGTAATAGATAAAAGTAATATGGTAATAAAAACGCGATATTTCATGCAAAACTCCTATTTGCATCTATTATAGTACATTTATCGCAGCGAAGCAAGTTCTCTTTCGGCTTGATTCCTGATTCCGGCGGGCTGGCCATTTGCTGTAAGCAGGTTAAGTATTCTTATGCCGGTTTCGCTTAAAGGGGGGCCGGAAAAACGGCAAATGTCGCCTGTTGCTTTGGTTAAGGCAAATAAAATCTGCTCGTCCTTTATGGTATCCGGGATTAATGCCTGTAAAAACGATTGAATCGCAAGCCCTTCCGGATCAACCCCGATGCTTCCTATGGCAGTTATCGCCGCCGCCCTTACAAGGGGTTCGGTATCTCTTTTAAAAATATTTACCAGCCAGGGGATAGTTTCCCGCGATCCAATTTGCCCTAAAAGCTGCAAAGCCCTGACTCTGTATTGAATAAGCTGCCCCTGCCTTGCGGAAAGGGTCAGTAAAAAACTGGTCCAGGGAAGCTCGTTATTGCCGACATTTCCGTCAGAAATTGATGCCTGCATATTATCCAGCATGGAGCTTATTTCATCGTTAAAAACAGGGATCCTTGGCATATGAGCTGCCTGAGGGGTTCCTGTACCATAAACGCCTTCGGGGGCGGGGCCAAAGACACCGCCGCTTCTTGGCAGAACACGATCTTCTATCTTGTACGCATAAAGGATCCAGTCTCTTCCGCCCGAGTACAATACACCGTCATCTCCAAAAGCGGGGACAGCCGCGGCACGGTTAAGATAGGTAAACCACAATCTTCTGCCGTCGGCGGTAAATCCTGTTGCGCCGGTTTTGTTTAAAATATAAATTCCTCTTTCGTCAAAAAGCATTTCTACTTCTAAATCCGGGCTGGTTCCTCTTCTGGAAGCCTCTCTTATGTGGCTGTCGCCTGTCCAAACTACTCTTCTTTCGTCTATCGAAATTAACACCACCCTGCCGTCATTAATGACAGATGCAATATTATTACCCCTGCTGATTGCCGTTACAGGACGGCCGGGAATTCTTGGTAAAACACTGGCGTGCCCGTCTTCTCCCGCCGCAATATACCAGTTGTCGTCGGCGCCAAGAATTTCCAGCGTTCCATCCGCATGAACAGCGACAATCCGGTTTTGTTCCACAGGAAGCAATACAATAGGTGTCGCCGACATTTCCCAGATAGATACATTGCTAAAAGGATCGATTCTATAAACATGATTATTTCTAAGCGCAAATAAAACTCTCCCCTGCGGATCAATTTTTGGCGCAAGTAAATAAGAATGTGTAAATGTTTTTGTCCATAATAATGTTCCCGATGCGGTATAGCAAAAAAGTTTTTTGTCGGCGGGAACAAAAAGCCTGCCGTCCCAGCCAAAGACAACTCTTCCAACCAATGGACTGCCCAGATTGCGCCGCCACAATTCCCGCCCCGCACGGTTTACCGCAATAAAAGTTCCGTTTGTCCTAGACAAGTACGAAGTGCCTTCCCGTGATCTGGAAACATAGGGGCTTATTCTTCCCCTTGCGGAATAACTCCACATAAGATTCCCCGCCGCACTGTATGCCTTGATATTTCCCCCATCCAGAGCAACAACTGCGGACTGCGCCTGCACGCTTGGCAAAGATAAAACAGAACCGCCCAGCGCGTACCGCCAAAACGGAGCATTGTTAACTAAACCTTGTTCGTGTTCTTGCGCAAAAACAGAGGCAGAGATAAGCAGCAAAAGAACGCATTTTTTTAGCGTTATACGCATTATTTTGCCAGCTCCTTTTCTACTTCTTCCAATCTTTTTGTTAAAGTTGCTATTGTGCGTTCCAGGCGTTGTTTTTCTTTATGCAGGCTTAGCTGCGGATCGTCGGGTTCGTTTTTGCCGCGGACTGCTATTTTTACAGTGTCGGGGCTTTTGCCTTTTACAAGAGCTTTTTCCGCAGCTTTGCGGTCGTCGCTGTTATGGATACCTGCAAGGAAGCGCATATTGTCCGCTCCTACTTCCGGGGTAATATCGTACTCGAACATTCTTATTGCAATATTGGCTGCGGCTTTTGGAATACGCAGCATTCTATCGACATAATCTTCGAAACGAACGCCGATGTCGGTACAAAGATTGTGGGCTTTTAATAAATGTTTGCCCATTTCTTTTACAAGGGCTCCATTGCCGGCAAGATATTTTGTACGAATAAGCTCCGTTAATTTTATAAGCTCCGGCGATGTTGCAAAAACATCGTTGTATATTTTTTTCTTTTCCGCTTTTTCCAAAAGTTCATGAAATATTGCCCAGAATTCGGTGTTATGCGCTCTTGGCGAAAGTGTTCCGCCTCTTGAACAAGCGTGCAGGTGGTGGGCGTATTCATGAATCGCTGTATGCAATAAAAGATTTTGTCCTGTATCGTTATTGGCAAAATTACGGTTATGTATAATTATTTCCCTGCTTTGCGGTTTGTACAAACCGTTTACCTTTTTGCTTTTTTTCCCGGAAAAAATAAGAGAAAACTCCAACGGCGCGTCTTCTATTTTTAACAACTGATCTTTTACTTGATCCTGATTCATATATTTTCCTCTGTTTTTTCCATTGCAAGAATAGAGGCTGCAATACAGGCGGTTTCTGTTCTTAACGGACGGGTTCCCATAGACAGCCGCATAAAGCCGGCTTTTTCGAAAAGGTCTCTTTCCCGCTCCGACCAGCCTCTTTCCGGACCTATGGCAATTACAGCAGGGCGGCCTGTTACAGCAATATGAAAAAGAGACCCTTCTTCTCTTACATTATCCATTGCTATTAAAAGCGGGGTGCGAGTATTGTCCTTTTCCCAGGGGCGTTTATTTAACCAATCTTCCAGATGATCATAAACTGTAATTGGCGGAATGATAGTATCTCGTGCCTGAACTGCCCCTTCTACAAGCGCGGCATGAGCGCCGCCGTCTTCCAATAATTTTGTATCACGGTAGCTTTTTTCGCCCAAGTCTGTGCCAAAAAGGTCGATGCCGGAAATTCCCATACTGCTAAGATCGCGGAAAATACGGCGCAGTTGGATTGGGCGGACAAAAGCGACTGCAACTTTTAACCTTAATCTTGGCGGCGGCGGATCGTTTGCGTTAATGCTGACAAAGATAGAGCCGTCGAAATTTATTTTTTCTATTTTTCCTGTTCCGCGGTTTCCGCCAAGAATTCCGGCTTCGAATTCGCCGCCTGTTTTTTTATGGAGTACTTTTGTAAGATGAATTGTTCTTTCGTCCCGTCTTGCCAGTGGTCTGCCAAGCTCATGTTCTTCCATTAAGATAATATTCACGAACATAGTATATGCCGTTTTTTGGGTATATGCTAGCAGGGCGGGGTTACGGCTGACACGGAAAACGCGGAAATTCCAACCTCTAACCTACCACTTCCAACTTCCAGGCTTGACAAAACCCCTAAACACCTGTATAGTTATACTGCATGAAAGATTTGCACAGCAAAATTACCATCCTCTCTGGAGCTGCCAAATACGATGCTTCCTGCGCTACTTCGGGAAGCTCGGGTTTCCAGAGCAAGGGGAACAAAATTGGGCATACCCTGCCCCTTGGTGTCTGCCATAGCTGGACACAGGATGGCCGCTGTGTATCTCTCCTAAAAGTACTGTATTCCAATGTATGCAAGTACGACTGCGCCTATTGCGTTAACCGCGCCAGCGCCGATATACCACGGGCAAGTTTTACCGTTACCGAGCTTGCGGATTTAACCTGCGAATTTTACAAACGAAACTATATCGAAGGGCTTTTTTTATCGTCGGGGATCTTTGCAGACCCGGATATAGTTATGGAAAAATTAATAGATACCGCTAAAACTTTGCGTACCGTAAACGGCTTTGGCGGCTATATTCACTTAAAATTGATACCCGGAACCGGCGAAAAAACGATACTGGAAGCAGGAAAATGGGCGGACAGATTATCATGCAATATAGAGCTGCCCACGGAAAAAAGCCTTAAATGTTTAGCGCCGGAAAAATCAAAAGAAGACATACTGGGCGCAATGAATGATTTTGCGGGATTAAAAACAGAGAACGATTCCAGCCGGGGCAAGAAAAGTTTTTTCGCTCCTGCGGGGCAAAGCACTCAATTAATTGTAGGCGCATCCGAAGAACACGACAGGCAAATTATCAATCTTACAAGTTCCTTGTACAATAAATTTTCCCTTAAAAGGGTTTATTACTCCGCTTTTATTTTTCCTACACCGGGCGAAAAAAAATCAGACCCGCGCCTGCCGGAAATTATTGCTCCCCCATTGGTGCGCGAACACCGGCTGTATCAGGCGGACTGGCTTTTGCGATTTTATCATTTTAAGGCGGACGAAATCTTAAGCGAAGATGCGCCGTTTTTAGACAGCTTGATCGATCCAAAAACTGTGTGGGCGTTAAAAAATCTGGACTTTTTCCCAATAGAAATTAACCGCGCGGACTACGAAACCCTCCTGCGAATTCCGGGAATAGGAGCAAAGACGGCGCGCCGCATAATCGAAAACCGCCGCGCGCGCAGTTTAAGCATAGAAAATCTTGCGCGAATGGGAGCGGTTTTAAAACGGGGGCGGTACTTTTTAACAGCTAACGGCAAACACATCGAGCGCCCCGACGATCCCGCGCGAATACGCCGCCTATTGGAAGGTCAGGACGGGGCGGGACTGCAGCTGCCATTGTTTGATTTTTAGGAGCAATCATGAGCCAAGGCGAATTATTTAATCCGACAGATTATGACAGCAAAAACTACAACAACAATAACGATCCTTACTTTAACGAAAAGATAGGGCAAGAAGTTCACCGCATGATGGGGTTTTTGCGTTTTACCCCTGATAAAAACGATACTTACATTGCCCGCTGCGCCCCGGATTACTTTGTCCTCCCCGCCCTTGGAGAATATTTTACCGCCCGTTTTGGAGAAATCCCCTGGGAAATAATCGACGAAAAACGAGGGTTAAGCCTAAGCCGCCAACCCGGAAAACCCGCCAAACTAATCCCTCTGGAAACCGGGGAAAACCCTGCCAAAGAAGACAGAAAAACCATAGATGAATGGGAGGAACTCTGGAAGCATTATCACAAGACAATTAATAACGAAAGCCGCAATAACCCCAATTTACAGAGACAATTTATGCCGCAAAGGTATTGGAAATATCTGCCGGAAAAAGAAACAACTTCCCATTTGTAACATTTCCCAATATGTACTATATTTATAATATGTACATATTAAGGAGAACTTTGTAACTGAAGGCGAAATTTACCTCGTTTATATTGATTTTCCTCGTTATTATGCCCCATATTATATCCGCGCAGGGGGAGCTTTTGCTCGAGCAGGCTGTTAATCTGGCTTTGGAGTACAACCTCGATCTTAAAAAAACCGGTATAGATTTAGCTGCTTCGGGTTATTCAGAAAAAAACTTATGGTCGGAGATTTTTCCCACAATTAACGCAACAGCAGGGGTTAATTATACAAATAATCTTTTTTCCAATATACAGCCTCCTAATTCCGGTTTTGGTTATAGTGTTGGAGCCGGTGTGCGCCTTGGTCTAAACGCAGGGATTCCCTATGCGATAAAAAGTATTCAGCTTGCGCATCAGGTAAATCTGTTAAGTTACGAAAATGCCCGTAATCAGCTTTCCATACAGGTAGCTAAAATTTTCTATTCTCTTATTATGGAAAAAAATAATCTTACTCTTCTGGAAGAAGTTCAGAGTCTGGCTCAAAGGCATTACGACAGGAACCAAATTGCTTTTAGAAACGGGCTTATTGGAGAACTTGCTCTTACTCAAACAAGGCTTGCCGCGGAAAATGCCCGCTATAATCTTAGCGCCGCCAATATTTTGTATAACAATAATATGGCGGATTTCCTTGCCCTTCTTGGCATGGAAATTGATACTACCGTAACACTGTTAGGCGAAACCACCATTACAAGAATTTCTGCCAATGCCGATGAACTTATCCTGCAATATCTGCCGTTAAGACCGGATATTATCAGAAGCCGAAATGAAATTGAACGGCTTAGATTACTGGAAAGACGAACAGCAATGCAGGTCCGCGCTCCTTCTTTAGATTTATCGCTTAACTGGTTAAGCACTAACTTTGATCCGTTTACAGACAGAATTTCCGGAAGCGCATCTATCACTGTTCCTGTAGATCCATGGATTCCCGGAACTTCGGGGAATCAGAATATACGAAGAGCGCAGAATTCTGTAGAAAAAGCCGCTCTGGATTTAACAATGACAGAGAATTCTGCAAAGAATCAAATTAGATCCTTAACAGCCCGCCTGCATAATTCGTGGGACAGCATTTTAATTGCCCGCCTTGGCTACGAAGCTGCTCAACGAAATTATCAGTTAACGGAATTTGGTTTTAATAACGGAACTGTAGAATACCTTGTTCTTGAAGATGCCCGCAATAACATGACAAGCGCCAGGCAGCGTCTTTTTCAAAGCGAGCTTGCGTACTTTACCATGATTTTAGATCTATCGTCTGCATTAAACATTAGTTGGAACCAGCTTTTAGAAACCTATGGAGTATCAAATGAATAAAAAGAAAATAATAACATTGGGAATTCTTTTTTTAATTGGACTTTTTTCTCTGCTTATTGTTGTCTCTTTACTTCCAAAAAAAGAACAGGCAAATGCCGAACAAAGAGGGGGACAGCGTAACGCAACAACAGTCCGTGTTACAATCGTAGAACCCGGCACTATAGAAAGAAGCGTTATTATCAACGGCGAAATTCAAGCGCGGAATCAGGTAACTATTTTTCCGACAGTTGGAGGAAGGCTTGCAGAAGTTCGCCACAGTGTTGGAGACAGGGTAAATCGCGGCGACATTGTAGCATATATCGATCCTTCAAGACCGGGCGAGGTTTATTCGCGAAGCCCTGTTGTCTCGACTGTTTCCGGCACTTTATTAAATGCTCCTTACAACATAGGCGATACCCTTACAACCCAGTCCGGCATTTTTGTTGTAGGAGATCTTTCTTCCCTGCTTATAGAAACTCATATTGCGGAAAGATATGTAGCTTCTATTACTTTGGGAATGAGAGCCGAGCTAAAACTCGAAGCCATTCCCGGAGAAACATTTGCAGCAGCAGTAAGCGAAATAAATCCTGTACTTGATCCTGCTACAAGAACACTGCGTATTCGGCTTCGTTTTTTAAATCCGGATACCCGAATAAGAGCGGGAATGTTTGCGACAATAAGCCTTATTACAAACCGTAAAGTTAATGTACCCGTAATTCCAAGAAATTCTGTAATTAATACTTATGGTTCGTGGATTGTATTTGTCGTTGACGAAAACAATACGGCACACAGGCGCGAAGTAACACTAGGTATAGAGAACGAGGAGTTTATAGAAATTTTAAGCGGCTTATCTATGGAAGATACAGTCGTAAGCGCAGGGCAAAATTTTTTATCTGACGGCGATCTTGTCCGTATAGTAGAATAATGGTGATTTTATGAATTTGGCTGAATTTTCCGTAAAAAGATCTGTTACTGTTGTTATATTTTTTGCCCTTGCTATCGGCATAGCAGCAACACTTTTAATGAATCTGTCTTTCGACCTATACCCTTCTGTGGCACGGCCTATATTTTCCGTCTTTACAAGATTCCCCGGCGCGGGTCCCGCCGATGTTGAACGCAATGTAACAGAACGCCTGGAACGCGCGCTCTCTTCTTCGCGCGGACTTGTTAACATGACAAGTAACTCGCAGTTCGAAACAAGCAGTATCAATCTTGAGTTTGCTTACGGAACAGATATGGACAAAGCGGTAAATAACGCGCAGGTTCTTTTAAATCGTCTTGTAAATTCGCTTCCTGACGGTGTTTCCACTCCTGTAGTACGCCGCTTTGACATGAGCGCCATGCCGATTATGCGCCTGATTGTTCGCGGAAACTATCCGCCGGACCAACTGCGTCTTTTTGCGGAAGATGAGATTCAATCCAGTATAGAAAGAATAGACGGCGTTGCAGCCGCAGAAGTTACAGGCGGCACTACTCAAATTGTAAAAGTTGATGTTTCGCTTAACCGCCTTGCGGCATTTGCTCTTACATTAAATGACATTTCTTCGGCCTTAAAGGGTCAGAATATTCTTTCTTCCGGCGGAAACCTGCGGCTTGGTATGCGCGAGTATCAAATTATGACGGAAGAAGAACTTGTAAGCGCCGAGCAAATAAAGCGGCTTACGGTAAAAACCGTAAACCTTGCCGGTGCTGGTCAAAGTGCCCGTTTTTATACGGTGCGACTGGAAGATGTTGCGGATGTTTATCTTGGATACAATGACAATGCATCCAGGGTTCATGTAAACGGGCAAAGCGGCGTTTATATTCAAGTTACCTGCGAAAGCACCAGCAATCAGATACAGGTTTCGGATCGCATTCAGGCAGCCCTTGCCGATATTAACGCATCCCTTCCGCCGGGGATTACTCTGGATGTCCTTGCAGACGAAACAACCATGATTCGTTCTACCTTAAATCAGGTTTATACAAACGCTTTTCAGGGCGCAGCTTTAGCTATGATTGTACTTTTGTTGTTTTTACGCAATATAAAAGCAACCGTAATAATAGGACTGGCAATTCCAATTTCTATTATGCTTACCATGATGTCAATGTCGATTTTCGGTTTCTCCCTTAATCTTATGACAATGACAGGTTTAATAATGGGCTTGGGAATGACTCTGGACGCTTCTATCGTTATTCTGGAAAATATACACAACTACCGCTTAAGAGGCGCAAAATCTCAAGTTGCCGCTATTTTGGGCAGCCGCGAAATGTTGCGCGCTATTATTACCTCTTCTGCTACTACGCTTTGCGTATTTATTCCAATAATTATCTACAAAAACGATCTTAAAGAAATGGGAATAATGTTTAACGATCTTGTTTTTACAATTGTTATTTCTCTTACTGTCTCTCTTGTTGTAGCTGTTACTCTTGTTCCAAGCCTTTCCGGTTCTGTATTAAAGTTAAACACACATATCCAAAAACCTGTAAAAAATAAGTATTTAAAAATTATTAACAATAAAATAGAAACTTTTTTAATTTTTTTGGAAAACAAATACAGCAAAGCCCTGGAATTTTGCCTGGGAAACAGGATAAAAATTATTTTGCTTGTTGTTTTAATTTTAGTTTTTTCCCTGCTTCAATTCCGTGACATTGGATTAAATATGTATGTTCGAATACGCACAGACGATACCGTTAATATAAATGTTGCCATGCCGACAGGAACCGCTATAGATGTTACCGAAAAATTATTATTTGACATAGAAGAAATTGTAAAAGACAATGTAGAAGGTTACAGAAATTTAGTTCTTACAGCGCGGCGCTCCGGCACTAATCAGGGTACATTGCAAATTACACTGCCCCCTCCGGGTCAGCAGACAGATACTCCAAGCTCCATTATCAGAAAATTAACGCCTCTTCTAAATCAGTTTCCCGGAACAAGGGTAAGTTTCCGTGCAGGACGCGGCATGGGAAACACAAATCCCATAGAAATTGCAATTAGCTCCAAAAATTATGGGTCAATTTTGGCAACAGCAAATGATATTCATCATATAATTATTAATCATCTGCCGGAAATAGAGAATCCCGTTATAAATATAGACGAAGGCGCGCCGCAATTACAAATAGAAATTGACCGCGACAGAGCTGCAAGTTTTGGATTATCGCTTGCATCGATTGCTTCGGAAATAAGATCCGCTATAGACGGAGATATAGCAACAACAATGAGCCATAACAACAGGCTTATTAATGTGCAGGTACGGCTGCGAGATGATGATCGCCGGAGTATTTCTAACCTGGACGCAATTTCCATTCTTAGCCGAAGCGGCGAACGGATTTCTCTTTCCAATGTCGCAAGAATTAACGAAGGACGGGCTCCTTCTTCTATCCGCCGCGAAAGACAAGAGCGTGTTCTTCGCGTAACAGGCGGTCTTGAAGCCGGAATTGCCGCAACAGATATGCAGCGCCGCCTAGAAACCACAATTAACGAAAACCTTGTCCCGCGCGAAGGCGTAACAGTGAGATATCTTGGCGAAGCTGCAGAAATTCAATCTTATGCGGGAGTTGTCGCGTTAATTGTTCTTACGGCTGTCTTTTTGGTTTTTGGCATTATGGCAAGCCAGTTTGAATCTTTTGTTGATCCGTTAATTATTTTATTTTCTATCCCATTATTATTTATTGGAGTTGTATGGATATACAAACTAACCGGTCAGGCAATGACCATGTTTTCTATTGTCGGCATTGTAGCCCTTGTTGGAGTTGTTGTTAACAACGGAATCATACTGGTTGATTATACAAACACCCTGTGTTCGCGGGGAATGAATGTAAGAGAAGCCTGTCTGGAAGCGGGCAGAAGACGATTGCGCCCGATTATGATAACAAGCCTTACAACAATATTAGGCATGACTCCTATCGCATTCTTCCCCGGCGCAGGCGCAGAAACGATTCAGCCAATCGGTAAAACCTTTGTCGGCGGTCTTATTGTAAGCTCCATTATGACTATTTTTATTACGCCGGTTATGTATTCAATATTGAACTCGAGACGGAATAAAAAAATAAAAAAATTACCTGCGGTTAGCATAGATGAATAAAATTAAATCCGCTGTTATTGGACTTGGAAGAATTGCTTCTCTTCTGGAAGATGATACCTTGCGGGAAAAACCGTGTACGCACACAGGGGCAATTACCGCTAATCCGGACTGCGAGCTTGTCTCCGGCTGTGATATAAACGATGAACGGCGCAGGCTTTTTTCGGAAAAGTGGCAAGTACCGGTTTATTCGGATGCCAAAGAAATGCTGCGAATCCACAAACCGCAATTAGTATCGATAGCAACGCACCCTGACAGCCATTATTATTACTGTTGTCTTGCTAAAGAAACGGGCGTTCCTGTAATTATTTGCGAAAAACCTCTTGCGGATAATATTAGAGATGCGCGAAAAATAACAAAGCTGGCAAAAGACGGAACGATTATATTAACAAACCACGAACGCCGTTATTCGCAGGATTATATTAGAATTAAAAATATTTTAGAAGAAGAAAGATTTGGAAAACTTCTAAGCATTCGCGCGATTTTATATATGGGAAAATCCAAACGGCTTGTAGATGTTTTTTGGCACGATGGAACCCACCTTGCGGATATAATTATGTTTTTAGCCGGCGGTATCTTAAAGCACAAACGCCGTTGGGGAGCCAAGCTGACTTCGAAAGAAGGCACTGCCTGGCTGGAAGGACAGGTAAACAAAATCCCGGTTGTAATAGAGGTGGGAGCAAAAAGGGATCATTTGGTTTTTGAGATGGAATTTTCCTGCGAAAAAGGCAGGCTGCGTATTGGAAACGGCATTTATGAAGTACAAGAGAGCGCTCCCAGCCCCTACGCCGAAAACTTTCGCTCGCTTAAAAACACAGGGGAAAACTTTACAGACCCCACAGGTTATTTTGCCAATATGATAAAAGACGCCGTTGCATGTGTCAAAGACCCTGGTCATCAACCTGTTTCCGGCGCAATCGACGGCTTAAGGGTTATAGAGTACTTAAATAGTGTAAGTTCTTGGCGATAATTACAAATACAGCGCTTGACAAAAATTCATAAAAACACTACGATTTACAAAAGTATTGATAAAGCATCAACATTTTTACGGCGGGTTAGCTCAGTTGGTAGAGCAAACGGCTCATATCCGTTTTGTCATAGGTCCGAGTCCTATACCCGCTAGAGTGATTTTAGGGGGTTCATTTGAATCCCCTAATTTTTGATACAACAATACGGGTGGTAGGATAGCGGCTATTCCGCCTGGTTTGGGACCAGGATGTCGGCGGTTCAAATCCGCCCCGCCCGATAACGAAAAACAGATTTTTTTTATTAAGAAATATTAAAAAAAAGAACAATTGGCGGATTTGAACCGAAGCATTGCATAATTAACGCCAAGGCGGCAGCCTTAAGAAACAACTCGCCGCCAAGGATGGCGGCGGCAATGCGCAGGCGGGGGTGGAGGGAGCAAACACGATGTTTGCGACCGGAACCCCAAATCCGCCCCGCCCCCCGCCCAATATTTATACGCTATTCAAAACCCCTAAAAATCAATACAATTAAGTAACTATATGAATTTTAAACAATTTAAACTACATCCCGACTTACAGAAAGGAATTGACGAAGCCGGTTATGAAAACTGTATGCCGGTTCAGGAGCAGGTGCTGACTTGCTCGTTTGGAAGCGGCGGCAACCCGGCGCGGGACCTTTATGTACAGTCTCAGACAGGGACGGGCAAAACGGCAGCCTTTCTTATTGTTATTTTTCAGAGGATGTTAACCGAAGACTTACTTACAAATAAAAAAGCTCTTATTATGGCTCCGACAAGAGAACTTGCGGTTCAGATCGAGGAAGAAGCAAAAATGCTTAGTAAATACCTCCCATTTAAGACAGGAAGTTTTTACGGCGGCGTTGGTTATGCTCAACAGGAAAAGCTGCTTCGCAGCAATGTACAAATACTTGTGGGAACACCCGGGCGCGTTCTTGATCTTAACAAAAACGGCAAAATGAATTTAATGGATGCCGCCTTTCTTGTTTTGGACGAAGCCGACAGAATGTTCGATATGGGGTTTTACCCCGATTTACGCAAACTTATTAAAGTAGTGCCATCAGTAGACAAACGCCAGACAATGCTTTTTAGCGCGACATTAAATGCCTATGTAAAAAACCTGGCATGGGAATATACAAATAAACCTTTCGAGATCGAAATTAAGCCGGAAGTAGTTACAGTAGAAGAAATTACGCAGATCCTTTACCATGTTCCATCGGAAAATAAAATGGCTTTTTTGCTTGGAATCTTAAAAAAAGAACAGCCGGAAAGCGTTATAATTTTTTGCAACACAAAAAAATATACAGAGATTGTCGCAAAACGCCTAAAAATAAATGGTTATCAATGTGAATTTATTATGGGAGATCTTCCGCAGACAAAACGGCAAAAAATAATTGACGATCTAAAAGCGGGAAAAGTTAAAATACTTGTCGCAACCGATGTCGCAGCCCGCGGTCTCGATGTAGACAATCTTGCCATGGTTATAAATTACGATTTACCGGTAGAATCTGAAAATTATGTTCACAGAATTGGCAGGACGGCACGCGCGGGAAAAACAGGAAAAGCTTTTACGCTTGCAACTGAACAAGATGTGTATGAGCTGCCCGGCATTGAACGCTATATTGGCAAAAAAATACCTTCGGAAATAGCTATGCAGGATATGTACGCGGAAGATAAAAGCGCAGGACAAAAGGTTCATACAGATTTCTATGAAGATCGCCCGCGAAGCACAACCGGCGGCAAAAAACGAGATACCAAAAAGCGTATTGATACTAGAAAACCCGGGAAGATTCCTCACAGAACCCACGGAGCAAAAGGCAAAGAAAGAGATAAAAAACCGTACGAACGCAAACAACAATATAAACCAAAACGCCCGGCTCCGGTACATGAAAAAGACCTTTCACAGCTTTCCATGGAAGAACGCATGGCAGTTTACAAAAAGAAATATTCCGGCAAGGCAAAACCTTCTGTACCGCCGCCCCCTGTATCCTCGGTACCTCCCCCTGCGGTTAAAAAAGAAAAAAGAAGTATAATATCAAAATTAAAAGGATTATTTTCCCGTTCCGGGAAATCCAATTAAAATATATTATGAGGTGTATTACAAAAAAATGATTACGGTTACAGATTTAAGCCTGATATTCGGCGAACGAACGCTTTTTAAAGATGTTAATTTAAAGTTTACTCCCGGCAACTGTTATGGAATAATAGGCGCTAATGGATCTGGGAAATCAACTTTCCTAAAAATTCTCTCCGGCGAAATCGAACATGACAAGGGAGAAATCTCGTTTGGAAAAAATCTGCGAATGGCTGTTCTAAAACAGGATCACTTTGCGTTTGAAGAATATCCTGCTTTGGAAACAGTCATTATGGGTTATTCCAAACTTTATTCTATTCTAAAAGAACGCGAAGCAATTTACGCAAAGGAAAATTTTACGGAAGAAGACGGGATGCGCACAAGCGAACTGGAAGCCGACTTTGCAGAACT
Source organism: Treponema sp. (assembly GCA_031286205.1). GTDB lineage: Bacteria > Spirochaetota > Spirochaetia > Treponematales > Breznakiellaceae > WQXQ01. The sequence goes on along the minus strand of JAITUR010000007.1, from coordinate 1,322 downwards.
TGGCGGGTGGGAAGCCGAGGCAAATGCCGGGCAGCTTCTTTCCGGTCTCGGTCTTGACGAAGAAGAACATGGCAAACTTATGGCGGAATTAGACGAATCTAAAAAAGTGCGGGTTCTTTTGGCGCAGGTGCTTTTTGGCAACCCTGATATTTTGTTATTGGACGAACCTACTAACGGTCTCGACTTGGAATCGATCTCCTGGCTGGAAGATTTTTTAATTGATTTTTCCAATACAGTAATTGTCGTCTCGCACGACAGGCATTTTTTAAACTCTGTCTGCACCCATGTCTGCGATATAGATTTTGGCAGAATTACTCCATACTCGGGCAATTACGATTTCTGGTATCAGATGAGCCAAATTCTGCAAAGACAGGCAAAAGAACAGCTAAAAAAACGCGAAGATAAAGCCCGTGAATTAAAAGAATTTATACAAAGGTTTTCGTCTAACGCAAGCAAGGCTCGTCAGGCGACAAGCCGCAAGAAAGTACTGGAAAAACTTGATCTGGAAAATGTCCCTGTAACAAGCCGCAAATTCCCGTATGTCGGATTTAAGCCCGACCGTGATATTGGCAACAATGTACTTAGGGCAGAAAAACTCAATACCACTTTCGAAGGCACAGCTCTTTTAAAAGATTTTTCGCTGACAATAAACAGGGGCGATAAAATTGCCTTTGTTGGATTGGAACATACTTCAAAGTCCGCCTTCTTTGACATTATCGCCGACGAAAAAAAAGCGCAAAGCGGTGACTGCTATTGGGGACAGACAACATCGTTTTCGTATTTTCCAAAAGAAAATGCCAGTTATTTTAATTCAGATTTATCAATCGTAGATTGGCTAAGACAATATTCGCCGGATCAGGACGAAACTTATGTACGCAGCTTCCTTGGCAGAATGCTTTTTTCCGGCGAAGAAGCTTTAAAACCCGTAAATGTTCTTTCCGGCGGCGAAAAGGTACGCTGCATACTTTCCAAAATGATGCTCTCCGGCGCAAATGTTTTAATCCTGGACGACCCAACCAATCACCTGGATCTGGAAGCAATCACCGCCCTTAACGACGGCCTTGTCTCCTTCCCCGGCGTGGTTTTATTCAACTCTCACGACCAGGAATTTATTAAAACAATCGCCAATCGTATCGTAGAAATTCTCCCCCAGGAAGAAAGCCCCACAAGCCTTATCGACCGCATGATGCCCTTCGAAGACTACCTGCGCGACCCGCTCGTAAAGCAACTGCGCTCAGAAGCCTACCGCAACACCAAAGGCCTGCGGATTTCACCTACTGGATATTAATGTAAAATCTTTCCAGGTATGCTATTCGGCGGCG
>JAITUR010000096.1 GCA_031286205.1 Treponema sp. | reverse complement strand
TGCTTTCTGCGCCGCCTTTGTTTCCGCATGGATACGCGGCAAATCCCTTTCCGAGTGCGCATCGCTAGGCAACAAGGTTGCCCGCGAGATTTTGGAAGTACCCGGTACACAAATTAAACCCGGTAAATTAAAAGCTTTTGCAAAATTATTAGCGTAGTTTATTTTCATTTTGTCGAAAAGAACTTGATAATTGCCTTTGCAACAAGCTCGTTAATATTTGAATGGCGAGGAACCTGGGTCGAGGTATTTGTCTTTGGATTTTCATAAATATCATGGTTTGCCCCGTGGCGTACGAAACGAGCTCCCCGCTTAGCGATTTCTTTAAGTAGTTTTTGCCGTTTCAAGCGGGAACCTTTATTCTTAAAATTCCGCTTTTGCGTTTTTTGGCTAAGCGTTTTTCTTCTTCTTGTCGAATTTCGTAAACATCGGAAAGCATTGTTTCCAATTCGGCAAGATCTTGTCCTTGGGTAAGATGCTCGGGATAAGCATTCAAGTAGCCAACAAACCAGCCGTCATCGGCTTCCCAATATGTATATGCAATGTCCATATTATTTTCCTTATTTTTTAAAGTTTTCCAGCACTAAATCTGCTATCTTTTTTGCCGTATCCTTTCCAAGCAGGGCGGAAATAATAGCTATGGAAAATTCTCCTGAGGTTCCGGCGGCGCGGCTTGTAATAAGATTCCCGTCAGTAACTACGCGGTTGTCTGACCATTGCGCGCCTGTTACTTTTTCTTCCATGCCGGGGTAACAGGTAAACTTTTTACCGGAAAGTAATCCAAGCGGGGCAAGTACAATAGCGGGGGAAGCGCAAATAGCGCAAATTAATTTTCCGGCATCTGCCATATCTATTAATAATGTAGAAATTCTTTTACAGGCTGCAAGTTTTTCCGCGCCGGGTATTCCGCCGGGAATTATAATTGCATCGAAACAGCAGGCTCCCGGAGCAAGTTTTTCCAGAGTGATGTCTGCAATTACATTAAGCTCCGCCCTGGCTCCTTTAACAGTTAAGCTGCTATTGATCGATGCAACAGTAACCGCAACCCCAGCCCGTTTTAAGTAGTTAATTGGAGTAATCGCCTCGACTTCTTCAAAACCTTCAGCCAATAAAACCAGTGCTTTTTTTGACATATATTACCTGTTTCTTCGTTCTTCCTCGGATTTACAGTCGATACACATAACCGCATACGGTATTGCTATTAGTCTTTCCTGCGGAATCCGGTGGCTGCATTTAACACAGTGTCCGTATTTACCCTGTTTTATACGAGTCAAAGCAGACTCGATAGATTTTAGCCTTTTTAATTCATGCGCGCCAATGGCTTCGATCATCCTGCGATCGATATCATCGGATGCTATGTCGGCAATATCCTTGGAATCCATCCCCGACATAATTTCTTTAAAATCTTCGCTGCTGGCATGTAGTTTGTCAGCAATTTCTGTTTTTAGGGTTAAAAGCGATGTCTCCATTTTTTGGATAAAATCCTGATCTATTGGCGGCAATTTTTTCTTTTTCCCTGTTGCAGACATTGTATCCTCCTTAAAAAGCTTGCTGCTTGCGTAAGCTTGAATAGTATTGCAGCAATCAGCAGAATTTGTCAAGTGTTATTTTTTAATACCGGAATCGATGGAGGGGTAAGTTCCATTGTAATTGGGAAATCTTCCGGTCTTAACAGGAAGGTTTCTCCGTCCATTTGCGCCAGTATTTTTCGTTTACTGTTAATTTCTAATTTACTTGCGGATAAAAACTCCGGTTCGCGGCTATTTGTATGAGTGCCTTTAGCAACCTGTTTTTTTATTGCCAGTTTGCGGAGCAATGGCATTTTTTTAATTGCGCAAATATTACGGAAATCCGGCAGTATCTTTTGCTGGGAACCGTAAGAACGGTTTCCCGTTACACCCATGGCAATCAGCAGGAATTTTTCCCGGAATGCCTGAACTACCGCATCTTGCTGGTCGCGCGCAACTATATCAAAAAAATCAACCTTATAATGACATTCATAAAAAAGCGCGGCTAAATCAACCCAAAGCTGATACGAATCTCCGGCTTTTTTTCTTTTCATTTTATTGGTCATGTGGGTTACATAGGCATCCAGTCCAATAGACATAATGTTAAAAGCAAGGAAAGGTCCGTTTTTATGTGCGGGGCCTGCCGCCGCCGGTTTAAGCTGTACTGCCGAAGCCAGCTCTATTTTTACAGGATTTAGCAAAAGTTCCAAAGCTGCCGCCAAAGAAGAGTTGTCTGCGCCATCATTACCTGTTCCCATAGGCAGTCTTAGAACAGCCAAATTCGAGCGGACATTGACAGGCGCGTTGTAAAGATTAAGCATTACCTCGCAATGAGTGCCGTCGCCGCCCGCGCTTATTATCAGGTAAAAAGGTTCCGGGTTTTTTTCGGCTTTTTCTATTACCAATTTAGTAATTTTTGCTGCCGATCCTTTGCCTTCTGTTATAAGCATATTTGCAAATTTATGCATCGGACGCTTGGGGTTTTTTTGGGCTTTATCTCTGTATTCTTCCAGAGTAGCGGAATGCGCTTTCCATCTATTGGCTATTTTGTAACCGCCTGCTGCCGGATTTACAATAATAGTGCAGTTTAAAGACCGCTCGGGAACAAGAAGCGAACGCTCGCATATTTCTGTAAGTGTCTGTGCAATTAATAACAAATTCATCGTTAGATTATACCACAAGTAAAAAAATAATGATAGTTGTTTTTTGTTATAATTCTATGCTAAAATCCCAAATATGGCAAAGTATCCTTTTGAAACAATCGAGCCCAAATGGCAAAAATATTGGGACGAAAACAAAACTTTTAAAACGACGGAAGATCCGTCCATTCCCAAAGAAAAACGGCGCTTCGTACTGGATATGTTCCCGTACCCGTCGTCCGCAGGGCTCCATGTCGGCCACCCGGAAGGTTATACCGCCACCGACATTTACTGCCGCTTCCTGCGCATGAACGGCTATAATGTGCTGCACCCAATGGGTTTTGACTCTTTTGGGCTTCCCGCAGAAAATTATGCGATAAAAACCGGCACTCACCCTGCAGTAACAACGGCTGCAAATGTCAATCTTTTTCGCAAACAAATAAAGGCGCTCGGTTTTTCCTATGATTGGGATCGCGAAGTGGACACCTCCAGCGAAGACTACTACCGCTGGACACAGTGGATTTTTCTTAAACTTTTTGAAAAAGGACTTGCCTACGAAGCGGACAGTCCAATTAACTGGTGCCCCTCCTGTTTAACAGGGCTTGCCAACGAAGAGGTAAAAGACGGAAATTGCGAAAGATGCGGAACCGCCGTAACCCGCAAAAGGATCCGTCAATGGATACTAAAAATTACCGCCTATGCCGAGCGGCTGCTTGCCGATCTTGATGGTCTTGACTGGCCTGAACCTGTCAGATTAATGCAGCGCAACTGGATTGGAAAAAGCGAAGGCGCCAATGTTATTTTTAAAATTGATGGTCACCCGGAAACTTTGGAAATTTATACCACCCGCCCCGATACCCTTTTTGGCGCAACCTACATGGTGCTTTCTCCCGAACATCCATTGGCGGAAAAAATAACTGCGGCGGAACAAAAAAAAGCCGTTACGGATTATATCGATGCTGCCGCGCGCAAGAGCGACCTTGAACGGACAGACCTTGCAAAAGAAAAAACAGGCGTTTTTAGCGGAGCTTATGCGATCAATCCTGTAAACGACCAAAAAATTCCAATATGGATAGCCGACTATGTTTTGATAAGCTACGGAACCGGCGCGATCATGGCAGTTCCCGCCCACGATGAAAGAGACTGGGATTTTGCAAAAGCGTTTGGGCTGCCTATTATTCAGGTAGTTTCGGAAAACCAAAACGCGGCGGCAGGCGAGCCGGCAAAATGTACTGCGGCAGACGGCTTTGCCGTAAATTCCGGGCAGTTTAATGGTTTGCCTACTGTAGAGTTTAAAAAGAAAATAACGGAATGGCTGGAAGAAAAAGGTATCGGCAAAAAAGCTATAAACTACAAATTACGCGACTGGATATTCTCCCGCCAAAGATATTGGGGGGAACCCATCCCCATTGTACATTGTCCTGCTTGCGGCATTGTACCGTTAAACGAAAGCGATTTGCCGCTTAAGCTTCCGAATGTGCAGTCGTACGCGCCGACGGGTACTGGCGAATCTCCGCTTGCCGGCATCGACGAATGGGTAAATACAACTTGTCCAAAATGCGGCGCAAAAGCCAAGCGAGAAACCAACACAATGCCGCAATGGGCGGGATCCTGCTGGTATTATATTCGTTATCTCGATGCAAAAAACGAAAAAGAATTTGCCTCTCAGGAAAAAATAAATTACTGGCTGCCTGTAGATTTATATGTCGGCGGCGCGGAACACGCGGTATTGCATTTATTGTACAGCCGTTTCTGGCACAAGGTATTGTACGATCTTGGTTTGGTAAATACAGTCGAGCCTTTTCAACGATTAATTAATCAGGGAATGATCCTTGGCGAAGATAATCAAAAAATGAGCAAGAGCCGCGGCAATGTAATTAACCCCGACGATATTATAAAAGAATATGGGGCGGACGCATTGCGGATTTACGAAATGTTTATGGGCCCGCTGGAAGCAACCAAACCCTGGATGATGGCAGGGCTTACGGGAGTATCTAGGTTTTTGGAAAGATTGTGGGCAATCGGAGAAAAGCCGGTATCAGGCGGGCAGGGAGCAGAGCATATCGAATTAACAAAACTTATGCACCGCACCATAAAAAAAGTTACCCACGATACCGAAACACTCAATTTTAATACGGCAATCAGCGCAATGATGGTCTATTCCACCGAGCTTGCCAAACTGCCCGAAATCCCTCGCGGATTATGGGAACCCCTGATAATCATGGCAAGCGCGTATGCCCCGCATCTTGGCGAGGAGCTTTGGGAAAAATCGGGCAATGCAGACGGACAGCGGGAATCGGTATCAAAATGTAAATGGCCGGTTTTTGACGAAGCTATGACAAAATTCGATGAAGCAGTCGTTGTAGTGCAGGTAAACGGCAAAGTCCGCGATAAATTTACGGTCAGCGCCGGAACTTCCAAAGAAGAGCTCGAAAAAACGGCGTTTTCCCTGCCGGATGTAAAAAAATGGCTGGATGGAAAAACCGTAAAAAAGGCGATAATAGTACCTGACAAATTGGTCAATATTGTAGTAGAATAATAACATGAGTGTAATGACGGGCATTAATGATCCGTATTTCCGCGAAGATCCCGGTTCGGGACTCCAACGAATAAATATTCACCAGTTTAACTTGAATCCGGGTTCTTCCGACTGGAAACCCTGGCGTACTAATGACGGGCGTATTCTTCCAAATGCCAACAGCCGGCTTGATATTATTTGCGACCCATTCGATGTAGGCGGTTTATTGCAGCTTACTACTCATTTTGATCCTTCTGTTGCCGGAAAATCGTTTGGCGGTTTTGGAATAAGAGCACCCATTTCTCCTCCGGTTAGCCTGAACGACAAAACATTTATAGAGTTTGATTTTTATTACCCAAAATCTGCGTTCGGAAAATACATGAGGCTGGAAATCTGGTCTACTTCTTCCGGCGGAGAAGGAGAACAAGTAGATGCCGGTTTCCAGGGACACAATACACGGCAATGTTATATTCGAGGAAACGATCTGGATGTTAACAATCTTAATCCGGGCTGGATTGGTTTTTACGAGGGACAAACATGGTTTAAAAAATTAATCTGTGTAGAAACTCCTGTTACCAGCGGAACCTGGGAATATTTAAATATAGATATTCATACAGAAACAGGCACAAAACTGGAAGGCGATCTTTTATTGTTTGGCAATATTCGGATAGCCAAGATGGATCCTCACGGAAGACCCCTTCTGGATATAGTAAACGAAAAAAGTTTTTCCGAAGTTACTCCCATAAAAGAAAAGTATAATCCGGATAATGGTTATTTCTATGTAGGTACAACCGGAAGCGGAATAGTCGATCCTAATACCATAAGAGGGTATCATTACGAAATTTTTGTAGACGAAAATAACTTAAAGCCGGAAATCCATGTCGGGCCCCCCGATTGGCTGAATAAAGAATTTCCCAATTTTAAATTTAAAAATGTCCGTGGTGTAACATACCGCAACGAAGAAGGCAAAGAGTGGGAGCTTCCTACGGAAAGTTATCTTCAAGTCAGGGATTCCGGTAATTATAAACTTCATGGACATTGTTTGGCGTGGTATCATCAGGCTCCTCCGTGGATGACGCAGTTAATTCCAGAGAATGCTTCCATGCAGTGGGATCCAACCGGTCTTTTTTATTCCGGCGGCAACAGCTCTTCCGGTCCGTATCTAAAAGTGCCAAAGGATATGGCGCGAAGAATTTATTTTGATCATATCGTTTACTTAATGCGGCATTTTATGTCCACAGACGAAAGATACCGTTCCAGCAAGGAAAGAGGTGTTATTCCTTTTTATTCGTTCGATGTAATAAACGAAGAGATTCACGAAAGCCGGCATATTCACATTATTAACGAAAACCCGGATGCATGGAAAACGGCTTTAAGGCATGTTTCCTGGCTTATGGCAATGACAGATAATTCTTATATCGATCTTCGCCAACATTATATGTATTTGCTTTTTAAATTTGCGCATATTGCTGTTCCAAACGAGCTGATGGCGGAAAAATATAAAAAAGGCTACAACAATCCCGATATTGTTCCGGGATACATGAAGTTTGATAATCACGATCATAACGGAAGCATAGATGCCTATGTAAGCGAGAAACCTCCAATTTTAGTTTACAATGAATACGATATTATTAATCCTTCCAAGGCAAAAGTTGTTTACAATATGGTAAGAGAGCTTAACATTAAATGGTGTCAGGATCCATTATACGACGGCAGAAAACTTATTGAATGTATTGGAAGCCAGGGACATGATTTTATTTCGCAGGATGTAGCAAGCCGCACCATGCAGTCTTTGGATTTATTTGTAACTCTTATTAACGAAGGTTTGCTGGATTCAATTTGTATTTCCGAGCTGGATCTTAAACAGTTGGATTACGCGCCCGGAGGCGGAGCTTTTGCTCCCGCTGTATTAAACGAAAAACAGGCAGATTCTATAGGGTATCAATACGCATTGCTTTTTAAACTGTACGAAAAATATAAAAAATATATCAGCCATGTGTTTTTTTGGGGTCAGTATGGCAGCGGGTGGCAGCAAAGTTATTTACCTTTTGATCACGAGCAAAAGGCAAGCCAGGCTTACTATGCCATTATGGATCCCGACAAATTTATTAAAGGTCATTCGTATTTAGAAAGTTTTTTTGAAGGGGAGTATAATAAAATTATTGCATGACGGATATAAACGACCCATATTTTAGAGAAGACCCGGGAGAAGGCATACGAAGAACTCCTTTTTATAATTTTGATCTGGAATCGAAATTCGATGAATGGAAACCTTGGCGCACCAACGACGGGCGGGTACTTCCAAACAGCAACAGCGGTTTCGAGTTAATTACAAACCCGTTTGATCCCGGCAGTTTAATTAAACTTACAAACACTTTTGATCCCGGCATTGCAGGAAAATCGTTTGGCGGTTTTGGAATGAGGGCAAAGTTTTCTTCGCCTGTGGAATTAAACGATAACACCTATGTTGAATTTGGTCTTTATTATCCTAAATCTGCCGCCGGCAAATATATGCGGTTCGAGATATGGTCTACTTCTTCTGGCGGCGAAGGGTCTCAGGCAGATGCCGGTTATAACGGGCATAAAAGAACGCAGATTTATATTCGCAGAAACGAAATGAACGAAGTCGATAATCCTAATCCTGCATGGATTGGATTTTATCAGGGCGAAACCTGGTATAAAAAAACACTTACCGCGGTAACGCCTGTATCCAGCGGAACATGGGAATATTTAAATATAGATATACATTCGGAAATAGGCATAAAACTGGAAAATGATCTTTTATTAATTGGCAATATAAGGTTAACGCAGGCAGCCCCGGATGCAGTGCCGCTTCCGAATATTGTAAACGAAAAATTATTTTCCGAAGTTACCCCCATTAAAGAAAAATATAATCCGGAAAACGGTTATTTTTATGTGGGTACAGTTGGAACAGGAAATATTCCCGTAAATTCCATAAGAGATTATCATTATGATATTATTACGGACGCAAACAATCTTAAACCGGAAATTCATCTTCATCCCCCAGAGTGGCTTAGAGACGAGTTCCCGGATTTTACTTTTAAAAGTATACGGAACAGAACAATGTCCGGCGAGGAAGAAGCAGAGTGGATTCTTCCGGACGAGGATCATCTTAAATTAAAAAAATCCGAAAGGTTTGCAGGCAAGGAATATAAACTGCATGGTCATTGTCTTGCCTGGTATAATCAATCTCCTTCCTGGATGATGCAGATTATTCCGGAAACCCTAAAAATGGAATGGAATAAAGAAGGACTTTTTTATTCGGGCGGCAACAGCGCTTCCGGTCCGTATTTAAAATTAAATACAGAGACTGCCCGCAGAGTTTATTTTGATCATATCGTTTATTTATTGCGGCATCTTATGTCAACCGATACAAGATACGACTCCAGTAAAGAGCGCGGAATTATTCCGTTTTATTCTTTCGATGTTCTTAACGAAGAAGTGCACGAAAGCTGGCACATGACCGATTCTGTAAATTGGAGAATTGCCTTAAAAAATACTTCGTGGCTTATGGCAATGACAGGCAGTTCCGTTTCCGATATCCGGCAGCATTATATTTATCTGCTTTTTAAATTTGCCCACATTGCGGTTCCAAACGCGCAAATGGCTGCCAAGTATAAAGCGGGTTATGATAACCCTGATATTGTTCCTTCATATATGAGGTTAAATAATCATGATAACGGCGGCAGTATAGACGCGTATATAGCCGAGACGCCTCCAATTCTTACTTACAACGATTTCCATGCTTCGATTTTTTCCAAAGCGCAGATAATGTGCAATATGGTTAAAGAATTAAATATGGCATGGCAGACAGATCCTCTTTATGACGGCAGACATTTAATTGAATGTGTCGGGATACAGGGACACGATATGGTAGAACCTTCCGCCGCCAGCCGCAATCTTCAGGTTGTATCTTTATTTACCGGTTTAATAGACGAAGGCCTGCTTAATTATATTTGTTATTCCGAATTTGACATAAAGCAATTTGACGGCGCTCCGGGCGGCCAGGCTTTTGCCCCTGATATTCTTAATCAAAAACAGGCAGATGCTATAGGTTACCAGTGCGCTTTGCTTTTTAAGATTTTCGAAAAATTTAAAAAATATTTTAGCCATGTAATTTTTTGGGGCGAATACGGAACCGGCTGGCATGGCAGCTATGTCCCATTTGATCACGAAAAAAAGGCAAGCCAGATATATTATGCCATTATGGATCCCGACAAATTTATAAAAGGGCACTCTTATTTGGACGAATTCTTTAAAGGCGAATACGATAAGGTAAAATAGTGCTTGCTTATTTTATAAAATCGTATACAATATCTTTAGGAGGAATATAATGAATAGAATAAGTTATTTTTTACTAACTATTGCGGCAGCCCTTTATCTCTTTGTAAACGGGATTTTGGGAATTACAAACAGGGGCGGAGATTTTGGAGCAATGGCCAGCACAATTTTAGGAACCGGTGATTTTACCAATGTAATAATCATCATTCTGTCGATTTGCGGTATTGCAGCCGGAATTTTTCTTTTGTTGGCGCTTTTCAGGGTCGATGTTCCAATTACAGACATTATCCTGCTTGTCTTTGTAGTCTTATGGGTAATTTTCATTGCAATTGTAGATGTTTTAAGACCGCTTAATAACAAGATTAATGCCCTTGTCTACTTACAGCAATTGGCAACACATCTTATGGTTTTGGGTGCGCTTATGGCATCCACAAAACGCTTCGGTTATATCAGGTAATTCCGGGGTAACAGAGGAGGGCTGTCCGAGAATTTAATTTTCGGACAGCTTTTTTTTGTATATATATTTCTACCTGCTGTATTATATGGTAAATATGAACCGGAATCGGCAGATGTAGGTGCGCATCGTTGAGTGTGTTAAAGACCCGCGTAAAAGCCTTGTTTTTCAATGAGGCATTGCGGGCACTTGACAAGACACAATCTAATATGTTATAGTAAACCATAAGAAGGTGATGGGTACCTTCTTAATATCATTTTGGAGCATTATAGTAAAAAAATGCTCAATAATAATAATAAGGAGAGTTCAGATGGCAAAAGTACAAGAAAAACAGTTTTTTGAAAAGTTAAAAACTGCGGCGGAAGAAGCCTTGCAAGAAGGTGACGGCTTTATCATAGGTGATGCAAATTCATTAATAATTGAAGATCAAGTGGTGGGTATTAGCGGCGATGAAAGGTTTGATCTTTTCTTTGACAACAACGGAAATGCAGGCAGCAGTATGTCAAAAAAGTGTGTAGGCGTAAATGTTAATATTAGTGCATATATCGATGACTGTGATCCGGATTTAATTGTTAATGTTACAGTCACTACCAACTATCCGGAGAGGTTCGATTTTATAGGTAAAAAACCAGGAGAAGCTGTTTCTTTTAGAATGAAAACTAATTTTTGGAGTTCAACCACTATTAATTTGAATGTACACAGTAATAAGCCCAACAGCAAAGCCACAGTATACTTGCATTATTCAACCTGATTAATTGCATACGAAGAGGGGTACTATATGTCTCGGTATCTGCGTAACTTCGGGATGTTTAATCAATATAATACCCCCTTCATCCGGCGTGTCAAGTAGAGAGACTTAATACTTTAGTTTTTAGTTGTATTATTCATAACAAAGAGATATGAATTTTCCCCAATTTATGGCAAAAAAAGAAACGAAGAATACTTTAATTAGATATGTGCTTATATATCGAGACTATTTTAAGGCTGAGAATTTATTAAATAAAATTAATGTGAAAAAGCAAACTATTTGTTGGTATTTTAAGTATTTTGGTGTAATTTAACTAGAATCCATTCTTTATTAAAATTATTTATTCAAAATTAGTTGATAAAATTTAACTATAACAATATATTAAAAGAAAGGATGATGGTTTTAAAACCAGCCATGTTTTTGGAATAGAGTCTAAAGCCGATTTACAGCTCGCGCAGAGCTAGAAAATCTGAAGGGAAAGGTAATAGTGAGTCGTATATTAATTATAATTTTAATTAGTTTCGCAATTTTGTCTTCTGGACTTATAATCTATTTTTTTCCAGTATTACAAAAACTTCTTAGTAAATCAGTTTTTTCTTGTCAAATAAAGAGGCTCAAAAAAATAATTACCCGTTATGGTTATAGGTTTACACTTATTAGTGCTATAGCCGCTATTATCATTATACAGGTATTTAATGGGAGAGAGCATAGAATGCGGATAAATAACCTGGAAGCAGCCTTTAACGAGCAAATAGAGCAGCATACCGCATTAATATTAACTGTATTTGAGCAGGAACTTACGACAACAAAAAATGAATTAGAACAGGATATATCAGATCGATTTGCAAGAACTGACAATCAAATTCGGCGTATTAATACAATCTATTCCAGAATTCTTGCCGAGCAGCAGAAACGCACACTGGATAGTATGTATTCTGAGTCAGGTCTTATAGAAATAGAACGAAATGCAGCAAGGCTGTTTCTTGAAGGGAAATACGCTGACTCCAGTTCGCAATACCTGATTGTATCTAACGAGCAGCCGGAAAATTTAAACGCCAGATTTTATTATTTATATGCATTATTCCTTAATAATAAGATGGACAGGGGAAACTACCGTCAAATCAGGGAAGGTTTTAGACTTCTGGAAAGAAACGGTTTTTATCGTACGGAAATGCGAAGTGTTCTGGAACACATTGACATGGAAGAAAAAGATTTTTAAAGGGTGGTTCTGAATGAGAAATATAATTTTATTTGTATTTATTTTTCTGCCAATATCTGTATTTGGTTTGAATATTAAAGTTGCTCCAATTTTGTATGTAGACGAGACCGAAAATAACGCCCGTAATACAGCAAGGGTGCAAAACGATCTTTTAAATACTTTGTGGGCTGTAGAAACAGGCATTGTTATACGATTTGAAAGACTTGTAAATAATAATATAAATTCGCCACAATCATTAACAGAAGCGGTAACAATATGTCGTAACGAACGGATTGAGTATTTAATTTATGGTTATATAACAAAACGCCAGCATAATTTTCATGCAGAAATAAGATTATTTGAATATGAAAGCAGAACAGTATTACAGTCATTTTATTCTATGGACAGTATCGAGCATTACGATCGTTTGTTGGAGGATATAGCCCGGAAAATATTTATTTTTATAGAGGAAACATTTAATTATGATATAATAACAGAAAAAACTTCATTAACGCGTTTATTAATTCCTGCAATGGTTGGTTATTGGACACCTGTGGATTCCGAATGGGTTAAGGTTTTTCTGGGGACAGTAAGCGCAGGAAGCGGAGTGATATTTGTTCCCAAAGACAATCTTTTTACCCTGTTTGGCTTATCATTTTATGTATCTACAGGCTTAGAATTAAAGTACCGGCTTGGAGTCGGCAATCCGGCAGGTTATGAAGCATTTAATCATAATCTTTTAATAACTGTGCCTGTAAGATTGTATACAACATTAGCGGAAAAGCATCAAGTTTTTATAGGTATTGGGTATAATTATTTTCTTGATTTTTTTGTTATTGCAAATAAGTATTCAGATTCTGCTGTTTATGTGTTTAATAGTATGGGTATGTGTTTAGGATTAGGTTACAAATATACAATAAATGATAAAATTTCCATATTTGCCAGGAACGATTTTGATTTTTTATTTAATGAACAGCGTGATTTGGTTACATTTTCGATTTTAATAGGGATAGAAATAAAAATTTATGAAGAAGAAACAAGGAGCAGGTGGTGAAAAATATTAGCAAAGTAATTTTAATTATTGTAATAATTTTGAATATTGCATCATGCAATACGGATATGTACTATTTGCTTACTCGAACACAGGATGATCCTTCTATAGTGCCTCCGCGCTTACAATCCTTTGTAATATCATATGCGATTATTGCTGAATGGGATAAAGACGAAGCTGCAGATGAATATTTACTTGAACGGTCGGAAGACAATCCAATAGAATTGATATATGAAACTGTTTATAAAGGTACTAATACAGGCTATACAGACAATGGTTTGGTTGATGGAGTCAGATATATATACCGGCTTTCCAAACGACGCGGGGAAAAATGGTTTGGACCGTCGGAAGGTGCTCTGGGTGTAGGGTCTCAGATAACCAGAAATTCACATTCAAACAATACAAAGGAAACGGCATTAAAGCTGGAATCCAAGGGTTATGTATCCAATCTATATTATTTCCGTTCATATTGTGGTTTAGAGATGACAACTGAGGCATGGTATTATATTGATATACCGGCAATAAGAAAGGCATCGTTAATGGTTTTAGATTATGGCATAGGAGAGCAAGCAAGTGGAACCCAAACGCATTTTAATTATTATGTATTTGAGCGGGAATTTGGTTCTGTTATAAATTTATTAGATTTTTGGATAGAGAACCATGAGCTTGAGACAGAGCGTTACTATGTAAAATTGTATCCTTCAAAATCAAGTATGATATGGGGTTTGGTTCCTGCCGGCGGGAAAATTGTCCAGTACAGGATTACAATACAGGGTATTGTGCCAATAGGTGCTGGAGGGTAGGGGAGTCGGTTAAAATTTTGTAATATTTTAAGCATCTTGGTGTTATTCCATTATAAATTTTTCTTCTTTATAATAAATTATTAAAAATATATATTGATAAAATTTTATTTTTATTATATAAAAACACATGGAATTAAAAAACCATACAAGGAGCAAAAAGATGCAACCCCGCATATCCGACAGGATATTAGCTTTACTGATCATAACCGCTCACTTAGGCATCATGCATCCGGCTCTTACATACAGCGAAGAAAAAACATCTAACTTCAGATTTTACCGATACACTCCCAATTTAAACATCTATGAGCAGCTAACGCCTTCGGAAGAAAGCCGCGGTCATTTATTATTCGCAAGCATAAACGAAATAGCGAACTCAAAGAAACAATTAGAGATTCCTCCCGCGCCGAGTATATCAAAAATGATAACAGCGTCCGAAGGCGGAATAGTAAGGCTTGGAACAGCCGAGGTAGAAATCCCCGCAGGCGCTCTTGCGGACGATACGGTA
>JAITUR010000049.1 GCA_031286205.1 Treponema sp. | reverse complement strand
AGCGCTATTGCAGTCCGTCATGCGAAGTTCTGTTCTCACCCTTATGTGGCTCGATTACTCGGAAAAACCGGTTTTTCGAGTTCGTTGGAAGTTGATAATTCCTGTTTGCAAAATGGAATGGTACGTGTAAGTTTCGGGATTTATACCAACGAAAAAGAAGTGGACAAGTTGATTGAAACTGTCAGAGATATTGCAGCAGGCAAATTTGATGAATTAGCCGCTGTTGACAGGTATATTAAACTTGCACAGCAAGGTATAAAACTCCCAAATGACAGGGGATAAAAAATTAAAAGGAATAGGTGTTTGGAAATGATAGCAGATTTGTGGCATAGACCACATTCAAATCCAATGGAAGATAGCTTAAAAGCAAAACCGAAAGGCACCTCAACCATAGGTTCATCAGAAGGGTGTATGTAGGCGGATTGGCGGGGAAACTCAAAGATTATATCGACGAATATACAATTGGGGTTGTTGCTGTGTTAGGGATTATGTATACAGGTCTGTATGATGATGTTAATACTGTGAATAGAATTGTAGGTGAATATAATAAAAAAGGAAAAAATGAGGTTTATATCCATGTGGATGCAGCCGCTGGCGGGTTGTTAGAGCCTTTTATTAATCAAGCTTCTTGTGATACGGATATAAAAAGGCAGCCGAGGCTTCCTCTTATTTGCTGGAAACTTTCTGATGAAGTTGAAAAAATAATTAACTGGAATGTTAACGACTTTGCTGACCGTTTAATGATAAGGGGATGGCAAATTCCGGTGTACCCGCTGTCCGCAGATTTACAGAATGTGTTTGTGCAGCGTATAGTATGCAGAGCCGATATGAGTGTAGAGTTAGTCAAAATTCTTGTTCAAGATATGAAAAATGCTGTAAAATATCTTGAACATAGATTTTTTACTACCAATGTAAAAAGAGAGAATGAGGCTTTTGGGTTTACTCATTAAGTTCAGTCTGTCTATATGGCGATTGTATTAGTTAAATAAATGAAATTGGGGCAATTTTTTTTATAGATTTCGCCAGCCTTTGTTATTCCGGCAATATAAAGCTAACTGTGCTGTGTTTGACAATATTAGGAAAAAGATATGAAATTATATTGAATACTGCTTGACTTTTATCATAGACATCAAAACTATCTGGCATACACCCAAGATCGTCCTTGTTTACCAATCCTTTCTACAACTCCTATCTTTGTAAGCACATACAGCGCCATGCGGGCGGTATCTGTGTTTATGGCGGTACGAGCGGCAAAGGTGGTTGTTGTAAACTCTTCCCCTTTTTTATAAGGAATAAATCTTAAATAATCCTTGGGTTTTGCGAAAATAATATTTTCATGCCAGGCGGAAAGAATCCGATCTTTAATGCTTATACCCTTGCGCCGCCAGGAACCTTTGCCGTCTTTAACGCGTATTTCCGTAATATCTGCAAGAACTGCCTCTATTGTAACGCCGGGGATCATGGCAAGCTCTGGAGCCTGTACAAGAGCATCAAATAAAGACCAAAGACTGCCTTTTTTGGGGCTTTTTCGCCGCCAAAGAGGAACTGCTGCTGCAGTTTTTTTAGCAGAGCCGCGTTTTGAAGAAACAGGGGCATAAACTTCGATATATTTATTTACAGCTATGGGGTGGATTATACGAATTTTAGCTTTTTTGTTTTTTTGGATTATAGCTTTTATTTTTTTGCAGAGAGAGCCAAAATTGCTTGTCTGAACCTCGATATAT
This sequence comes from Treponema sp., assembly GCA_031286205.1. Lineage (GTDB taxonomy): Bacteria > Spirochaetota > Spirochaetia > Treponematales > Breznakiellaceae > WQXQ01. The sequence goes on along the minus strand of JAITUR010000049.1, from coordinate 42,319 downwards.
TCCCCGTCTTTTCGTACGCCGTCAGCGACAAAATTTCCCACCATTTCTTCGGTTTTACCGCCCGGTCCTGCATATTGGAATTTTAAGGTACGGTGCAGACTGCTTTCGTTTCTTGTTCCTATTGTAGGTAAGTCCGTTTTTTCTTTTTTAACAGTATTCAAGAAGCTCCTCTGCGCCAAGCAGTTCCAATAAATGATAAGTTTCGCTTACGCCTGTTCTTTCTTCGGTTTTTATTGCGGTAACTTTATAAGCAATCATTTTATTGGTGGAAAGCGGAGAGTTAAGGACATTACCATTCATGTCCACCAAGGCATTAAAAGGCAGCCGCCCCTGTATCTGTTGAATGTCACCCTCAGGGAAGACCATGAAAAATTCGGAAATAAACATAAGAAATTATGCCAAAATACCAAAATTTAGGCAATTATACCGTTTTACTATACAGATGTAAAGCTGAATTCATCATTTTTTTACGAATTTAAGAAAAAAAGTTATGATTAGTACTTGACCTATTCAAATTTCAGTATAAAATGTTATCAAATGGGATTAAGTGGGAGAAAGTAGGATAAAGTGGAATTAGAATTATTGACCGGCGAGTTCAAAGTTACTCTTGATGAAAAGGGGCGTATCAGCCTGCCTGCACATCTTAGAAGAATTTTGAACGATTCAAAATTGACTCTTACTCAGTGCAAAGATAATTGTCTTTGGATTTTTCCCTCCAGCGAATATATAGAATTATTAAAAGATGTTCAAAGCAGCACTAACCCCCTGAATAAAGACGACCGCCTTGTGCGCCGCCAGCTTTTTAATTCTATTCCCGTAGAAATTGATAAAGCCGGAAGAATCCCAGTAATTCAAAGTTATCGTGAATTTGCAGGTCTTGCCAAAGAATGTGTGGTATTGGGTCAGGGCGAATATATAGAAATTTGGGCAGAAGAAAGGTATCGTCAGTTCCTTTTGGATAATGACGAAGAATATATTGCCGCTTCCGAAAAGCTGGGTAATACATTAAAAGATAACAGGAGAAAGGCATAATATGAATTACGCGCACACCCCTGTTTTGCTTAATGAAACCTTTACTCTTCTTGGTCCAAGGGAAAAAAACGAGCTTATGATCGATGCAAATACAGGAGAGGGAGGACACAGCTATAATTTTCTTTCTAAATACCCCGAATTAAAAATGATTTGTATCGATGCGGATAAATCTATTCTTGCTGTTGCTCAAAAACGCATGGAAGAGTTTGCAAACCGTGTAAGGTTTTATGCAGGCTGGTCGTATGATTTCTTTACCGAATACCCGCAGACAGAGACAAAAAGGCCGGATACTATTCTGTTCGATTTAGGTGTAAGCCTTTTCCATTACAAGACAAGCGGACGGGGTTTTAGTTTTGAAAAAGACGAATATTTGGATATGAGAATCGATACTAGCGCGGGTATTACCGCGGCGGAGTTAATTGCAAGGCTTCCAGAAAAGGAATTGGCAGATCTTATTTTTAACAATGCGGGCGAGCGATATTCGCGCAGAATTGCTTCCAGAATTGTAAACGAAAGGCAAAAAAGTACAATTACTACCACGCAGGCTCTTGCGAATTTGGTAGAAAGAGCAGTGCCTGCTTCTTACAGGCATGGGCATACACACTCGGCGACAAAGACTTTTCAGGCTTTGCGTATCGCGGTAAATGGGGAGCTTTCCAGGCTCCATGATCTCCTTGAGGCGGCACTCAGGGTTCTTGAGCCGGGGGGACGGCTTGGGGTTATCAGTTTTCATTCATTGGAAGACAGAATTGTAAAAAACTTCTTTAGAACAATGAATAAAGACTGTATTTGCCCGGAAAATGTGCCGATTTGTAAATGTGAGGGACGCCGCTCAGTCAATATCCTGACAAAAAAGGGTATTCAGTCCGCAAAAGACGAGATTGAGCGAAATCCTCCATCCAGAAGCGCCAGACTGCGTGTTGTGGAAAAAGTGTTGGAAGAGGCTTAAATTATGAGACGGTTTGTATTTATTTATTTGATGGTGTTTACCATACCTTTATCTCTTGGACTTTTGGTATGGCAATCTCATCGGTATCAAAATCTGGAAAGGGAATTAGTACGCCTGGAACAGACACAGGAAGAATGGGTAGAAAGTAATAAAAGGCTTGTTGCCGGCATTGCCGAATATTCGTCGCCGGAAAGGATCGAGCAAATTGCTAAAGGTCAGTTGGAATTGCAAAAAATTAGGCCTGAACATTTGCTTCAAGTAAAAATTGTGGAACTTCCAGCGAGGTTCCCTGCGGGAGGGAAGGGGAATGGATTGTAACCTTATGGGTGTCGGCGAATTATCCCATTCCATTGGGGCGCGCCGTATTGCACATTCAACTGACTGTAATTTTCGCTCTGTTTCTATAGATTCTCGTAATGTAAAAGACGGCTGCCTTTTTTTTGCCCTTAAAGGTCAAAATTGCGACGGCCATAGCTTTGTAAAAGATGCTTTCGAAAAAGGCGCGTGCGCCGCGGTTGTAGATTCTTCCAAGTTAAAAAGTTTTAATCTGGAAGATATTGCGAAAAAAGCCGGAAAGGATCTTATTGTAGTTCAGGATACATTAAAAGGTTTTCAGGATTCCGCAATGGTTTATCTGGAAAAGTTTCCGGAGCTTGTAAAAATAGGCATTACAGGTTCTTCCGGCAAAACAACCACCAAAGAAATTACCGCCGCCATTATTTCCTGCGAAAAAAATACTGTAATTAATAAAGGAAATTTAAATTCGGAAACCGGGCTTCCTCTTTCTGTTTTTGAAGTTCGTAAAGATCATAAAGCGGGAATTTTTGAACTTGGAATGAATAGAACTGGCGAGATTTCAGAAATTGCTTTTGTTCTTAAACCAAACATCGCGGCTGTCACAAACATAGGGTCTGCCCATATCGAATATTTCGGCAGTAAAGATAAAATACTTAACGAAAAAAAATGTATTTTTAATTATTTAAAAAATGATGATATTGCGATTATTCCCGCAGACGATGAATATGCTTCCCGGCTTGCGGAAGGGGTAAAAGCCAAGATTTGTTATTACGGAGAAAAATGTTTTAACGAACTGGAAGGTACGCGAAGTCTTGGTTTGCAAGGGACAGAGATTACCTGGGCGGGAGAAAAAATCCATTTTGCCCTGCCCGGAAAACATAATTTGCATGACGCTATGGCGGCTATCGCTATAGCAAAAGAAATTCGTGTAAGCAACAGCTCTATAAAAAAGGGTCTGGAAACTGTTAAGCCGCTTTTTGGCAGACTGGAAATATTAAAAGGAAAAATAACTGTTATCCGCGACTGCTACAATGCAAGCCCGGAATCTATGGCAAAAAGCATAGAATTTTGCGATTCTGTTGAATGGGAAAAAAATAAAATTTATGTAATCGGCGATATGCTTGAATTGGGAGATTCATCCAAAGCCGCTCATGCGGAAGTTGGAGAAATTTTGGTAAAATCCTGCGCGGATAAAATATTCCTTTTTGGAAATGAAACTGCGTTTACGGCAGAAAAACTTGCCAATTCCGGAAAAAGTTTTTTTCATACAGATAACATAGAACAGCTTTCCAATGCCGTAGAAAGTTGTTTGCAGGAAAATGACCTTGTTTTGTTAAAAGCATCCCGCGGCTGCGCGCTGGAAAGATTAACAGATATGCTGACAGGAGGCAATAAATGATTCGTGAGTTTCTTCTTCCCTTAATTAGATCCTTTACGCCGTTTAATCTGAATATGTTTACAGATATTACATTCCGAAGCGCATTTGCAGCTTTAACCACACTGCTTATCTGTTTTATATTTGGCGGATCAATTATTGTTTTTTTAAAAAAATTAAAAATAGGGCAATCGATAAGGGAAGACGGTCCTGCAACCCATCTTGTAAAAACAGGCACACCTACGATGGGCGGAATACTTATTATTCTTTCTGTTGTTTCAGCCATGCTTCTTTGGGGAGATCTGCAAAGTAAAATGATCTGGATAACAGTAGGCGCTTTTCTGGCATTTGGAACAATCGGTTTTGTAGACGATTATCTTAAAGTTACAAAAAGTAATTCCGCAGGGCTAAGGGCATGGGTAAAACTTGCCTGTCAAATGGCGGTTGCTTTAACTGTTGTGCTTATTCTTTATTTTACAGGCGATGAAAATACAACAGCTTTGTATATTCCTTTCTTTAAAAATCCTGTTATTGATATGGGCTGGGTTTGGATTCCTTTTGCGGTACTTTTGGTTGTAGGTGAATCTAATGCTGTAAATATTTCTGACGGATTAGACGGGCTTTTATCCGGATTATTAATAATTGTTTTTCTTACTCTGGCGGCTCTTACCTATATTACGGGCAGGGCGGATTTTTCCGAATATCTTGGTATTCCGTATATTCCGCAGGCAGGCGAACTTACGGTATTTTGTCTTGCGGCGGCAGGCGCATGTGTAGGATTTTTATGGTTTAACGCGCATCCTGCAGAAGTTTTTATGGGCGATGTTGGAAGCCTTTCTTTGGGCGGTGTCATTGGCGTAATATCGCTGATAATAAAAAAAGAAATTTTAATTTTTATTATTGGCGGAGTTTTTATTTTGGAGATTGCATCTGTCATTATTCAGGTTGCATCATATAAATTAAGAAAGAAGAGGGTATTTAAAATGGCTCCGCTTCATCATCATTATGAATTAATTGGCTGGCCGGAAACAAAAACTGTTATACGGTTCTGGATTTTAGGAGGGCTTTTTGCCATTATTGCCCTTTCTACCTTAAAGATACAGTAGGAGAAAAAATGTATCATTTCGATGCCGAAAGGATTAATAGTCAAAAAACTCTGCACTTATTTTGTTTAACCGTAATCCTTTTAATTGGGACAGGTCTTATTACTCTTTATTCGGCATCCTACGCATTTGCGCAGCGGTTCTTCCATGATGGAAATTATTTTATTAACAGGCAATTAGTTTATTGCGGTTTAGGCATTATTCTTTTTGTTATTTGCTCTTTTATAAATTTGGAATTTATACGAAAATTTATTGTACCTCTTGTTATTATTTCTGCTTTGCTTTGTATTCTTACAATGGTTCCGGGCATTGGAGTAGAAAAATATGGCGCTTCCCGCTGGATAGAAGTTGGTTCTTTTTCTTATCAACCTTCGGAAATGGTTAAGTTTGTTCTTCCGCTGTATATTGCGCACATTTTAGATAAAAAACAGGGGAACCTGGATAATTTTTATTCCGGAATTCTGCCGCCGGTACTGGTAACAGGACTTTTTTTTGGACTTATTCATATGCAAAACAATTTTTCTACAGCAGTTTTTATTATTTTTAATGTATTGGTTATTTTTTATCTTGCCGGTGTTCGTTTGCGGTATTTTATGGCGGCTATAGCAATGATTGTTCCTATTTCCGTGCTTTTGGTATTTACAAAAGAACACAGGGTAAGACGGCTTGTAAGTTTTATAAAACCGGAATGGGATCCTTTAGGAGCGGGTTTTCAGGTTAGCGCAAGCCGCGACGCAATTGTTTCCGGCGGATTCTTGGGAAAAGGTATTGGAGAAGGAACACGCAAGATAGCAAGTGTGCCGGAAATACATTCAGATTTTATTTTTTCGGCTTATGTAGAAGAAACCGGTTTTCTTGGAATTATTTTTGTCTTTGCATTGTTTGCGGCATTTGCCTTTCTTGGATTTAAAGCCGCAATGAAATGCGAAACCGTCTTTGAAAGACTTCTTACTGCGGGACTGACAACAATGATATCAGCGCAGGCTATGTTAAATATGGCTGTTGTTTCCGGCGCTTTGCCCGCAACCGGAATTCCTTTGCCGTTTTTTTCCGCCGGAGGTTCGTCGCTTTTAACAACTCTTGTTTGCGCGGGGTTAATAGCAAATACAGCCAGAAGGACAGGCGCAAAACCTGTAAAAGTTAATAATTTTGAAAACGAGGGTGATTATGTCAACTGATTATACATATACCGCAGAAAAGCCTGATACAGCCCCTCGCGGTAAAATATCAAAGGGTTTAAAAAGATTGCTGATAATTTCCGGAATTATTATAGCGGCAGAATTAATATGGCTTTTTGGAATTAGTCCTTTTATTCCTTTTTCTACTATAGACATTCATACTTTTTCAGGTCTGGAAAAGAAAGATGTTTTAAGTCTTGCGGGTATTGATGATACAACATCTTTTGCATCTGCAAATGTAAATGTTATAAAAGAAAAATTGTCGTCGCATATTCTTGTAGAATCTGTAATGATTATAAAAAGATTTCCGGATAAATTATCCATCTTCCTTACTCCAAGACAGCCGGCGGCAGTTGCATTAACTACAATTAATGGGCTGGGTAATCAGCCAAAGCAATCTTTGGTTTATGTTGACAGGCAGGGTGTTTTCTTTAAGGAGATAGACGGTAATTCTGCGGAAATAAAAATACCGGTTATTTCTGGAATAGAAAACCCGCAAATTTATATGAGGCTTCCAGATGCTCTTGTTTCGCTAACGGAAAGCCTTTCTTCTATAGCGGCTTCTTCGCCGGAATTATTGGCAGCTATTTCTGAAGTACGCATCGAACGAAAAGCATGGGAAGGGTTTGAGCTTGTTCTTTATCCGGTACACAGTTCCATAAAAGTTCGTGTAGAAAATAATTTAACGGAAGATACTTTAAGATTTATGTTATTAATGCTTAATGTATTCGATTCGAATTCGCAAAAACCGGAAGAAATTGATTTTAGATCCGGTATGGGATCATATAGAATAAGGGAGCAATCTTCATGAATAATAGAATTATAGCGTCTTTAGACATTGGTTCTAATTTTGTCCGCGCAATTGTCTGCGAAAGAGATGAAGACGGAGTTCTGCAGATTGTTGGAACAGGTGTCCGCTCGTCTACAGGTTTAAGAAAGGGTGTTGTGGTTAATATCGAAGCTACTGTTCGCGCAATCGAAGGCGCCATAGAAGATGCGGAAATGATGAGCGGGCTTGAAGTAACCGATTGCTGGATAGGCATTGGCGGAAATCATATAAACGGATTAAACTCCCGCGGTGTAGGAGCCGTAACCAGAAAAAAACGCGATACGGGAGAAAGAGAAATAAGCCAGGAAGATATAGAAAAGGTAATTGAATCCGCCAAAGCGGTTGTATTGCCTACAGACAGACAGATACTGGAAGTAATTCCGCAAAATTACATAGTAGATGATCAAAAAGGAATTAAAAATCCTTTAGACATGATTGGCGTACGCCTGGAATGTGATGTGCATATAATTACCTGTACAGTAACGGGTGCTCAGAACCTTAGCAAATGCGTAAACCGCGAGGGTTTTAGGGTAAACGAAATAATATTGCAGACACTTGCTGCGGGGAAAGTAGTTTTAACTCAGGACGAAATGGATCTTGGCGTTGTATTGGTTGATATTGGCGGAGGCACTACAGATGTGCTTGTTTATTCAGAAGGCACTCCGTACTCGACATATACAATTCCCGCAGGCGGAACCCAGGTTACAAGTGATTTATCTATAATAAAAAATATTTCTATCGAAAATGCGGAAAAGATTAAAATTGATGCAGGCTGCTGCTGGGAAGATCTTTTGGACGACGATGAAAGTGTAGTAGTGCCGGGAGTAGGAGGCAGAGCGCCCATGTCTATTCCAAGATCACAAATAATTTCAATTATTAAACCCAGAATGGAAGAAATTTTTAGCATGGTAAAACAGCATCTGGATACTCTTAATCTTCCGCGTCCTTTGGGCGGCGGTATTGTGTTGTGCGGCGGCGGCGCGCAGTTAGCCGGCGTTGTAGATCTTGCAAGTCATGTTATAAAGTTATCCGCTAGATTGGGATGCCCCATTCCAACTCAAAATCTTGGGGGGCTTGTAGAAGAGTATCGTACTCCTTCATACGCTACTGCTGTTGGTTTGGCAATGGAAGGAGAGATAAGATCAGGGGCGGACGCGAAGGAGCGCGGGTTTGATTTAAGGCAGGGAGAAAAAAAGAGTACGCCGATTTTTGGAAGATTAAAAACATGGCTAAGAGAGGAATTTTTTTAATTAAGTGATTTTTTTGTCCGGTATCAATATAACAGTAACCGGATAATAAAGATATAAAATTGGGAGGGGCAAAATGAAAGTTTTAGCAGTATGCGAAAAACAAGCAATGGAGACAAAAACTGCACAGGTTTTACAATTTAAACCGCAGGAAGAAGCTGTAGAAAATCCGGCAATCAGGAGACGGGAGCAGCATGTTCCGGCAGTAATTAAAGTTGTCTCTGTAGGCGGCGGCGGCGCAAATGCGTTAAACCGCATGATAGAAGACAGCCTGGGCGGAATTGAATTCATTGCCGTTAATACGGATATCCAGGATTTGCACAACAAAAGCAGAGCCGATGTTAAACTGCAAATTGGACAAAAGGTAACGGGCGGGCGCGGTGCCGGCGGAGTACCCGGCAAAGGTGAAAAAGCGGCTCTGGAAGATGTCGATACCATTGCGGAAGCATTATTGGGCGCTGACATGGTTTTTGTTACAGCAGGTATGGGCGGCGGAACAGGAACAGGAGCTGCTCCCATTATTGCGCGTATTGCCAAGGAACAGGGAGCGCTTACTGTAGCGGTTGTTACAACTCCGTTTGAATTCGAAGGCCGTTACAAAATGAGGCTTGCCGAAGAAGGTATTGCTAAACTTCGCCAGGAAGTTGATACGCTTATCGTTATTCCGAATCAATATCTATTTAAAATTATTGACAATACAACATCATGGAACAATGCATATCTTATGGCGGACAAAGTATTGTGCCAGGCTGTGCAGGGAATTTCCGCCATTATTACGGAGACAGGTTTTCATAATGTTGACTTTGCCGATGTTGAAACTGTAATGAGGGGCAAGGGCGATGCGTTAATGGGTATAGGATATGGAACAGGAGAGAATCGTGCGCAGGATTCAGTTAAAAACGCGATAGATAATCCTCTTTTGGAAGATACCTGCATAGACGGAGCTACCGGAGTTTTAATTGACATTGCAGCCCCCAATGATACTACAATGGTGGAGATAAACAAAATTATAAATTCAATAAAGGAAAAATGCGACCCCGATGTTCATCTAATCTTTGGCTTCCGTCCGGATGTCAGGCTGGAAGATTCTATTCAGATTACGGTTATTGCTACAGGTTTCCCTTCGGAAAAAAAGGAAGAAAGTAAACCTGTGGTAGTTTCTAAAAACAGTAACTGCGAATTTATTGACTACTCCGAATACGAAAAAATGACACGAAGAATAAAAAGACCGGATTATCTGCATTATTTACCTCATCGCGGCGAATATGAAGATGATTTAGATGTTCCATCTGTAATTAGAAATTATAATTTTCAGACGGAAGAAAAACCGGTTATGGTGGAGAGTTATTAATTTGGATAAAGCAGAACTTCTTAAAAGATTTTGTTCCCGGCTTGTTGCGATAGAACGCCGTGCTGTTCTAACAAGAGAGTGTTATCGTTTCGAAATAAAACGATTCCTGGATTTTTTAGAAAAGGAAAATATCTTGTTGGAAAACGTAAGCGTTAAAGAACTGACATCGTACCTGAAAATGAGAAAAGATACAGATAAAATCGATTCTCGTTCGGCAGCTAAAGCAATATCGGCTTTAAGATCTTTTTTTAGATTTGCCATGGATGAAAAACTTGTTAAAGATAATCCTGCAGCCCTTATAGAAACTCCCATGTTAAGGAAACAGCTTCCGCAAGTAATGGACAAAAAAACAATAGAAGGGATGTTGGATAAAATAACAACGGATAATCCTATGAATGAACGCGACAAATGTATTTACGAACTTGTTTATTCGACAGGCTTGCGTATTTCCGAGGTATCAGGGTTAAATATCAGAGATATTGATCTTGAAGGAGGAATTGCAAAAGTAAAAGGGAAGGGAGGTAAAGAACGAATTGTTCTTTTTGGACACCAGGCTAAAATAAGTGTAATAAATTATTTACAGGAAGTCCGCCCAAAATTAACAGGTAAAGTAAATAAAAGTTCTGCATTGTTTATATCAAAAAATGGAAAGCGTCTTTCCAGAAAAGGTATTTGGAAAAATTATGCAAAGTGGGCGGCTCTTACGGGTAATTCTACGCGTATGCACAATCTGCGGCATAGTTTTGCAACTTCCCTTTTGGAAGGAGGAGCGGATTTACGGACAGTTCAGGAGCTTTTGGGACATTCAGATCTTTCTACTACTCAAATTTATACCCATGTTGATATTGGCGTTCTTAGAGAAAATCACCGCCGGTTTCTTCCAAAGCTTAATGTTAAAAGGGATGTTGTATGAAACAATTTAAAGAAATATTTTTGGGTATTGTAATTATCCTTGCATTTGGCTGGATTATAACTTTTATTTATAAGCAGGAGAGTGCAAAATCGAATAAAGAATTAGCAAGACGAGTGGCGGAACTTAGTCCCCGCAGAGGTCCACCGGAAACTATTGACGGTTTAAGGCAGGTTATTGCATTATACGAAGATCAGGTCGAGCGGAATGTCAGGGAAGGAGCGCAAACGGGAGTTTACTGGAAGATTCTTGCAACAAGGCTGACGGACGGTTCAAGGCCTCAATATAATGCGGCTCTTGATGCATTAGAAAGGGCAATTTATTATAATAATGATGATCCCGTTTTGTTTTATTTAACAGGAGTATCCGCCGCAAATGTTGCAAAATCAAAAGTAGGGTTCTCTGGAAATGCGCAAAGAGAGGCAGAACAATATTATAAACTTTCCGAGAATGGATATTTAAGGGCATTGGAATTGGATATAACATATACGAAAGCAATGTATGGGCTTGCGATACTTTATGTTTACGAACTTGAGCGTCCGGGAGACGCAATTGTTTATCTCGAACGCATATTACAGATAGAGCCGTCCAATATTCAGGCAATGTTTGTGCTTGCTACTGCTCATTATTTAACGGAAAATTTTAATCAAGCTATAGAAGTTTACGACAGAATAATTACACGAACAAGGAATAAAAAAGAAAGAGAAGAAGCGGAATTAAACAGAGATATTATTATGGGGTTAATTTATGGATAATAGAGGATTTTTAGATTTAATTATTTCCCTTTTACCGGGGTTATTGCCCAAAGAAAAGATAGTAATGATCAATTCGTTTGTTCACGAAGAGGAACTTTATTTGGAAACAACCGCGTATATTGAGGAAATTTTAAATCGCAAGCTGGATAGATGCTGGGATATGCTAGAGTATAGAAACAAAGCGGATAAAATTGATACAATTTGCCGTATGCGTTCGATGAAGTGGGTATCATGGTCAAGTAAAAAATATCCGCCTTTATTAAGGGAGATATATGATCCGCCTGCTGTAATATATTACAGGGGTGAACTTCCGGATCCGGAAAAATCTATGCTTGGCATGGTAGGTACAAGAAAACCAAGCCCCGAAGCCGGAACGCAGGCGTATAATATTGCGTACGGAGTCGGCTGTAAAGGAATATCGGTTGTTTCCGGGCTTGCTCTTGGAATAGACTCTATGTCTCATAGAGGAAATCTTGCAAGCGGAGTTCCCGGTTATGCGGTGCTTGGCTCCGGAATTGATGAAGTGTATCCCGCTTCGAACAGGCAGCTTGCAAAACAAATATTGGATTTTGGAGGCGCAATATTGTCCGAGTATCCTCCCGGTGTACCGCCAAGTAAATGGAGTTTTCCGGCAAGGAACAGAATAATTTCCGGTTTATCAAGAAGCGTAATTATTGTAGAAGCGCCGGAAAAATCGGGAGCCCTTATTACCGCTAATTTTGCGCTCGATCAGGGGAAAGATCTTTGGACAGCATCGACAGGAATAAACGGCCGCAATATGTTATATGACAGAAGGGGTACTATGAAGCTAGCGGAAGATGGAGCAGAAATTATTTTTTCCGAAAAGGATGTTTTTAATAAATGGAATTTAAGTATCGAAGATACCGGTTACGAAGTATCTGCAGAAAAAGATGCCAGAAAAGATATTGTTTCTTCTATGGCAGATTTTCTTAAAATTGAGGTTTAAGGATATAGTATGGCAACAGAAGCAAAGGTAAAGAAAGAAAGCAAGAAGGAAGTCAAAAAAGAAGTCAAGAAAAAAGCAAAAGGTTCTGCCGAGGATAAGCAGATTCTGGTAATAGTAGAATCTCCGGGAAAGGTAAAGACCATAGAGAAATACCTGGGATCATCTTACAATGTAAAGGCTTCCATGGGGCATTTAATTGATCTTCCAAAATCAAGAACAGCGGTTGATGTGGAAAATAATTTCGAACCGGAATACATTACGGTTCGCGGCAGGGCAAAAATCCTAAAGGAATTGCAGGCAGATGCAAAAAAATCCGGCAAGGTATTGCTTGCATGCGATAATGACCGCGAAGGAGAAGCGATTGCCTGGCATTTAAGGAAAGCTTTTATTTCAAAAAAAGCAGACCTTCCGGTAGAACGAATAAGTTTTAACGAAATAACACCGCAGGCAATTAAAGAAGCCGTTGTAAATCCGCGCAATATAGACGAAGCCAAGGTTTCTGCACAGAAAGCCCGCCGTGTTTTGGACAGGCTTGTTGGATATAATTTGTCTCCATTACTTTGGAAAAAAGTAAAAAACGGGCTTTCCGCAGGCCGCGTTCAGTCTGTAGCTCTAAGGCTTATCTGCGAAAGAGAAAAAGAAGTGGAAAGTTTTATTCCGGACGAGTATTGGTCGCTCGAAGCCGACATTAAATCCGGTAAATCTTCATATACGGCTCAGCTTGTTTCCTGGAATGGCAGTAAACCGGAACTTAAAAATGAAGCAGAAGTAAAAGCAATTATCGAAAAAATTAAAGATAAAGAATTCGTGGTTTCCGATGTACGAGAAACAGATAAAACAATCCGCCCAAAAGCTCCGTTTACAACAAGCCAACTGCAGCAAACAGCGGCAAATAGGCTGGGTTTTACATCAAGAAAAACAATGCAGGTTGCCCAGCAGTTGTATGAAGGGGTAAGCATTGGATCGTCCCGCGTTGGTCTTATAACATATATGCGTACAGACAGTGTTCGTATTTCGCAGACAGCTTTGGAAGATGTTCGCGCATGGTTAGGAAAAAATCATCCAAGCGAGCTTCCAGAAAAGCCCAATGAATATATTGTTAATAAAAATTCTCAGGATGCGCACGAAGCAATCCGCCCGACATATTCGGAGTATACCCCGGAATCCGTTAAAGAAAGTCTTTCTAAAGATCAGTTCCGTCTTTATTCGATTATCTGGGAACGATTTGTTTCCAGTCAAATGATTAATGCAAAGAGCAGAACTATTAGTGCGGATATAAAAGTGGCAACAGGAGACGAAGAAGGTATCTTCCGTGTCAGCGGAACAAAACTTTTGGAAAAGGGTTTTTACAAAGTAATTAAGGTTCTTTCCTCCAAAGAAGAGGGAATAAGTACATGCCCGACATTAAAAACAGGCGACAATGTAAAAGTCGAAAAGTTCCAGCCGGAACAGCACTTTACTCAAGGGCCTGCGCGATATTCAGACGCAAGTATTGTTCGCACACTGGAAGAAAAAGGCATAGGACGGCCTTCTACATATGCTTCGATTATTTCTGTTTTACTGGATAGATATTATGTAACTCGATCCAACAAACAGCTTGTTCCAACAGTTCTTGGTAAATTAATTTACGATGTTTTAGTAGAGCATTTCCCCCTGTATGTCGATGCTGATTTTACAGCTTCTATGGAAACAAAATTAGATGAAGTAGAAGAAAATAAAGTAAGCTGGCCGGATATGATAAAAGATTTCTGGGAACCGTTTAAAACCACTGTGGACGATGTCAGTAAAAAAATTGAATCTTACAAAGGAACATTGGACGAAGTAACAGATATACCCTGCGAAAAATGCGGCAAGCTGCTTCATAAAAAACTTGGCCGTTTCGGATTCTTCCTTGCGTGCTCCGGTTTTCCGGAATGCCGCAATGCAAAATCTATACCCTTGGCAAAATGTCCAAAATGTACCGGCGATATTGTTGCAAGAAAGACAAAAGGCAGGGGTAAAGAGTTTTATGGATGTACAAATTTCCCCGAATGTGATTTTATAAGCCATTATAAACCGACAAATATGAATTGTCCAAAATGCGGCTTCTTTATGGTGGAAAAATACGACAAGAAAAACGGTTCGCATAAAGTATGTATAAATACGGAATGTGATTATTTACATGCCGTAGAGGGAGAAGAATGAACTCTGAATTAATAAAAGAATATTTAACCTATTTAGAAGCGGTAAAAGGGTGTTCGGAACGGACGCTTGAAGCATACGAGAATGATCTGTTTCGGTATGAAAATTACTGCGCTAACCATGATATTGAGCCTGAAAAGGCTGCTGCCTATGAAGTACAGAAGTTTATTGCAGACTTATCCGCTGAAAATATGGCGGGAACAAGCGTAAACCGCAGACTTTCTTCCATACGAGGTTTTTATAGATGGATGGTCAGGTTTAAAAAAAGAGAAGACAATCCCTGTACGGAGCTGAAAAATGTAAAAACTCCCAAAAAATTACCGTCTGTTTTATGGGAAAATGAAATGGCAGATTTTGCGATTCTTCCTGAAACAGCCGGCATTCTTTGGCCCGAAAGAGATAAAGCGCTTATTTTATCCATGTATTCCGGCGGATTGAGAGTTTCAGAAATTGTTTCTCTTGGTATGGAAGATATATCAAGTAATTTCGAAGAAGCAAGAATTATTGGAAAAGGCGGAAAAATGCGTTATGTATTTTTCTCTGATCAGGCGGTGGAAGCTATTAAAGAATATTTACCGCAGAGAGAGGCTCGATTATCCATATCCGGTAAAGAAAATATAAAAGATTCTTTATTTATAAGCAGAAAAGGGAATCCTATTTCTGTTCCGGGAGTAAGATGGATAATTTCTCGTTATGCGCAGCATTCAGGATTGGGAAAAAACATTCATCCGCATTCATTGCGCCATAGTTTTGCTACGCATATGGTTAATTCGGGCTGTGATGTAAGAGTTGTTCAGGAAATGCTGGGTCATTCCAGTATTTCTACAACACAAAGATATACTCATGTTAATTTGGAGAATTTAAAGAAGGTTTACAGAAGAGCGCATCCTCATGCAAAAATAGGAGTAAAAAATGGATAAAGAAAAAATTCATTCGACAACAGTTATTGCTGTAAGAAAAGACGGCAAAGTGGCAATGGCAGGTGATGGACAGGTTACTATGGGTAATACTGTTATGAAAAATAACGCGAAAAAAGTACGCCGCCTTATGGATGGAAAAGTTCTTTGCGGTTTTGCCGGAGCTACTGCCGATGCATTTACATTGTTTGATCGATTCGAAACGAAACTAAAAGAATATTCAGGCGATTTATTAAGATCGGCTGTAGAGCTTGCAAAGGATTGGCGTTTAGACCGTAATTTAAGAAGACTGGAAGCGCTTTTACTGGTGGCGGATAATTCTAAAACATTGCTCATTTCCGGAACCGGAGATGTAATCGAACCTGCGGAAAATGCGCTTGCGATTGGTTCCGGCGGTAATTACGCGTTTGCGGCGGCATTGGCCTTTCTTGATGGAAGCAATTTTTCGGCGGCGGAAATAGCGGAAAAGAGCCTGCAGATTGCAGGTAATATTTGTATTTATACAAATATGAAAATAACAGTAGAGGAGTTGTAGGATCAAAATGAGTGAAAAAAAAGATATCGTTAAAACAGGCGAAACTTGCCAGATGACTCCAAGAGAGATAGTATCAGAGCTTGATAAATATATAATCGGGCAGAAGAAAGCAAAAAGAGCTGTTGCTGTAGCTTTA
Organism: Treponema sp.; assembly: GCA_031286205.1. GTDB lineage: Bacteria > Spirochaetota > Spirochaetia > Treponematales > Breznakiellaceae > WQXQ01. The sequence goes on along the minus strand of JAITUR010000049.1, from coordinate 26,557 downwards.
CGCAATCGAATAAGACGGTTAAAACTGGAGCCGGAAATCCGCGACGACATTACCCCAAAAAATATCCTAATGATTGGACCTACAGGCGTTGGTAAAACGGAAATAGCCCGTCGTTTGGCTAAGCTGGCAGGTTCTCCATTTATAAAAGTGGAAGCCACCAAATATACAGAGGTAGGTTATGTAGGCAGAGATGTAGAATCTATGGTACGCGATCTTATGGCAGCCGGTTTCCAGATGGTAAAACAGGAAATGCAGGAATCTGTTACTCAGGAAGCGGAAAAACGCACCGAAGAAGTACTTTTAGATTTACTGCTTCCCGATAAAAATAAAAAACAAAAAGAAAAAAAATCAAAACCGGGGCCTATTGTTCGTCCTATGGGCGCTTTTTCCATTAACCCGGAAAATTCGGGCGGAAGTATAAACGGAAGTATAATTGGAACAACTTTGCAAGTTGGAATTCCAATTAACAAACAGGAAGAAGAGGTATTGGAACTGCCGGACATTGAAGAAGACGAAAAATTTAAGGCTACAAAAGAAAAATTGCGAATAATGCTAAAAGAAGGAAAATTGGAAGAAAGAACCGTAGAATTGTATGTTAATCAAAATCCGCAGTTTCCATCGATAGAAATGATGGGTACAAGCATGGAAGATTTGGAATCCAGCCTTTCCGGAATTGCCGGGTTCTTTGGCGGAAGCAGAAAGAAAAAAGTTGTTACGGTAGCGCGTGCAAGGGAAATTATCAAAGCGGAAGAAGCCGATAAACTTGTAGATCGCGACCGAGTAAGCGATGAAGCGCGCCAAAGAGTGGAAGAGACGGGTATCATCTTTATAGACGAAATAGACAAAATTGCGGTAAAGGGCGACAGGGGAGGAGGTCCCGATGTAAGTCGCGAAGGTGTGCAGCGCGACATTCTTCCCATTGTAGAAGGGGCGACTGTAAACACAAAGTGGGGGCCGGTAAATACCGACCATATTTTGTTTATCGCGGCAGGTGCTTTTAATATCAGTAAACCTTCGGATTTAATTCCCGAATTACAGGGGCGCTTTCCCCTAAGGGTAGAATTGGACTCGCTCGATAAAGATGATTTCCTGCGTATCTTAACAGAGCCAAAAAACGCCCTTATTAAGCAGTATACGGAGCTTATGGGGACAGAAAATGTCAAATTGAACTTTGCTTCGGAGGCAATTGAGCACCTTGCAGCCCTTGCAGCCGAGGTTAACTCAAAATTGGAAAATATAGGGGCAAGGCGGCTTCATACCATTATGGAGACTTTACTGGAAGAACTATCCTTCGAAGCCTCCGATATAGCCCCCGCAAATGTTGACATTACCGTCGATTATGTCAATCAAAAGGTTGCGGATATTGCAAAAGATCAGGATTTAGGCCGTTATATCCTGTAAAGAGGGGCTAAAAATTTGCCGATTTTAATATATAAGGAAGGATTTTTATGAATACATTTGCAAAAACACTTGATTTACTCCACCGTGCTATGGATGCAAGCTCTGTGCGAAGGCAGGTAATATCCAATAACCTTGCCAATGCCACTGTTCCGCATTTTAAGCGTACGGTTGTAAATTTTGAAAGCGAATTAAAGAAGGCATTAGAATCTGAAAGGAAAAAGCCTGCATTGGAAATGAATCTGGCACACGAAAAACATATTCCAAACTGGAAGGCAAGGGATTACAGGGATGTACAAATACGGCGTGTTCTGGATTATACGACAACTTATAACAACAACGAAAATAATGTTGATCCTGAACAGGAATTCATGCTGGCTACACAGAATCAAATGTCTTATACATTGTTTGCCCAGGCAGCACAGTTTGAGTTTAGCCAAATTAATCAGGTATTAAGAGGATAATTATGGGAATTTTTAGTTCGATCAATATTGCTACTACGGGATTATCTGCAAATAGAATGAGGCTGGATGTTATTGCAGATAACATGGCAAATGTAAACACAACTCGTACAAACGAAGGCGGTCCATATAAACGAAGCCGTGTTATTATGCGTCCAAGAGTCGATGCTCCGTATTGGAGATCGCCTTTTCTGCCGGATTCCATGGATAACGGGATTGGGCGCGGAGTCCGCGTTACAGAAATACAAAAAGATAACAGGCAGGGTCATTTTGTATATAACCCTACCCACCCCGATGCAATTCAGTCGGGACCGCGTCAAGGTTATGTAGAAATGCCAAATGTTGATATTGTTACAGAAATGACAGATATGATTTCAGCATCCAGGTCTTATGAAGCAAATGCGGCAATTATCGAAGGTTCTAAATCGATGTTTCAGCGGGCATTAGCCATAAGCGGAAGAAGTTAAAGAAATATTAAGGGGAGGGAATTATGAAAATTTTTAATAATGATGCGTATATACATGCATCTGCAGCAAAAAATTATTCTACACAGATGAAGCTTACTAATCCAAAGCATATGACAATGCCGGATAGTCCGTATTTTGGCAGCGGAGCCAAGGCGCTTCATCTGCAAAAAACAGTAGGAGCCGAAGGCATTACAGGGGCGGGAACATTCGAACAATCTATGCTGCAGGCACTGGATAAGGTTTCCGGCGCGCATAAAAATGCAAGCGAAAAAGAACAGCAGGCAATTATTAATCCGGATTCTATTGATCCGCATGATGTGTCAATGGCTCAGGCTCAGGCTGATATGGCGCTGGGAATTACACGAAACATTTTATCCAGATTGGTTCAGAGTTGGAGAGATTTAATTAATACAAGATAATATATATTTCGGGAGGGAATATGAATGAGTTTTTTAAAAAGTTAGCCACCAAGGCTACTGCTTTGTGGGCAGGGTGGTCTTCGCAGCAAAGGGTAATATTTTCCATTGTTGTCCTTGCGGTTATTGTAGGAGTAATTGCACTCTTTAGAGTTTCTGCAACGCCTGTAATGGTTCCTGTATTTAATGCGCCTGTCAGGGACGAAGCTGCTCTGGACAGGATTATTCACAGGCTGGATCAAGAAAATGTAAAGTCCTCTGTTAGTCCTAACGGTATAGTGCAGGTATCTGATGAATCAACCGCACGAAGAATGAGGGCTTTATTAATAAGAGAAGATCTTGTTCCTTCGGGAATTAATCCCTGGGAAGTGTTTGACAGAGAACGCTGGAGTCTTACCGATATAGAACGCAATGTAAACTTACAGCGTTCATTAACAAGAATGATTACAGAGCATATCAGGGCAATTGATGAAGTTGATAATGCCAATGTAACAATTGTTTGGCCGGAACGACAACTGTTTAGCTCTATGCAAAATCCTGTTACCGCAAGCGTTATTCTTACTCCAAAACCCGGCAGTCAGATCTATGACAACCGCAAAATAGTGGAAGGTATACAAAAACTTATGCGGACAGCTGTAGAAGGACTTCAGCCGGACAATATCGTAATAACGGATCATAAAGGTATTCAGCTTAACGATTTTGAAGGTATGGCGGAATTTGACAGATTAACGCGTATTGAGCGGGAAAATAAATTTATTCTTCAGCAGGAGACAATATACAGCGCCAAGATATTGGGAGCTATACAAAGTATTTACACCCCTAATCGTGTAAGAGATCTTAATATTAAATTTGATCTGGATATGTCCAAGAAAACAATAGATACAAAAGAAAGTTTTCCTGTAACAATTAAAGAAAGAACCCCGGATCTTGCGTATGACGATTCAGTCATTGTTGAATCTCTTGTGCTTTCTTCATCTACATCTTCGACAACATGGGAAGGAACAGGATATAATCCGGAAGGTCCTTCCGGTGCGGAAGGTCAAATGCCTCCCGCATTCAGGGATATGAGCAATCTTTACGGCAGAATGACATCAGAAACAGAAGTGGTTAATCGCGAAATTAACCAAAAGTTAATTCAGGAAGAAAGAAGCCCTTCTATAGATCGTGTTACTGTTTCTGTCAATATTGACGGTGTATGGAGTATGAAATATGACGCGAAGGGCAACCCGGTTGTTACTCCGGACGGCAGAATAGAACGAGAGTATACACCTATACCTGATGAGAACCTAAGGTATGTAGAAAGCCTTATTCGCGGAGCAATAGGCTTTAATGCCGCAAGAGGCGACACTGTAATTGCGACAAATATCCCGTTTGACCGTACAGAAGAGTTTAGGCTGCAAGATGCCGAATATTTTAGGAAAAAACAGATACAAACAACTATAATTATTTTTATTTCCGGCTTGATTTTACTTCTGTTTGGATTTATATTATTCAGGATGGTTCAGCGAGAGCTTGAACGCAGAAGAAGGCTTGCGGAAGAAGAAAGGGCGCGCAGAGAGCAGATGCTTAGAGAAAGCGCGATGGCGGAAGCGGAACAGGATGGAATGGATGTATCCATTTCGCTGGAAGAACGCACAAGGATGGAGCTTATGGAAGCAGCTATCAATATGGCAAAAGAACATCCCGAAGATGCAGCCCAGCTTATAAGAACCTGGCTTTTGGAGGAATAGTATATGGCAAAAACATCATTAACACCCGGAGCCGTCGTAGGCGGTTCCAAGAAGAAAGGGGTAAAAGAATATACAGGCCGGCAAAAAGCGGCTATCTTTCTGGTAACAATAGGCTCGGAAATTTCCGCAGAAATTTTTAAATTCCTGCGCGAAGATGAAATTGAAACCTTAACCTTTGAAATTGCGCGTCTGGAAACAATAGACGCCGAGCAAAAGGATGCCATCTTGCAGGAATTCCAGGAACTGATGATGGCAAACCAGTTTATCTCTACAGGCGGTATCGACTACGCAAGGGAGCTTCTGGAAAAATCATTGGGAAGCCAAAAGGCTATCGACATTATTAACAGACTTACTTCCAGCCTTCAGGTTCGTCCCTTTGACTTTATCCGCCGTACAGACCCGGCGCATCTTCTTAACTTTATCCAGCAGGAACATCCGCAGACAATTGCGCTTATTCTGGCATACCTGGAGCCCAACAAGGCTTCTGTTATTCTGCAAAATCTGCCTCATGAAGTACAGAGCGATGTAGCGCGCCGTATTGCAACAATGGACAGGACATCTCCTGAAGTATTGCGCGAAGTAGAACGCGTTCTGGAAAAGAAATTGTCGTCGCTTTCGAGCGAAGATTATACTGCAGCGGGCGGCGTAGAAAGCATTGTAGAAATTCTTAACCTTGTAGACCGTGCTTCTGAAAAACAAATTATCGAAGCTTTGGAAGACGAAGATCCGGAACTTGCGGAAGAAATCAAGAAAAGAATGTTCGTATTCGAAGATATTGTTATGCTCGATGACCGTGCCATTCAGAAAGTTATGCGCGAAGTTGATTCACAGGAACTTGCAAAAGCGCTTAAATCTGTTGACTCGGAAGTTCAGGACAAGATATTTAAGAATATGTCCAAACGCGCGGCAAGTATGCTTAAAGAAGATATGGAATACATGGGTCCTGTACGCTTAAAAGATGTCGAAGAATCGCAGCAGAAGATTGTTTCCATTATTAGACATCTGGAAGATACCGGCGAAATAGTTGTCGCTCGTGCCGGCGAAGATGAATTAGTCGTATAAAGAGGTTAGTATGTTGAAAGCTGTTTTCAGACCAAATGAATTGGTTGCGCTTCCTGACAAGATAATTATAGACTCTCCTACTAATTATCCCGAACTATCGCATTTTAGGGCGGTAGAAGAGGTGGAAGAAGTAGAAGAAATAGAAGATGAATATACAGGTCCAACTGCGGATGATCTTCGCAGGGAAGCCGAAATGTTTAAACTACAATGGGAAGAAGAAAAAGAAAGAATGATCTCTAATTCCAGAGAGGAAGCAGATATGATTATTCAGGAAGCGCAGAAAGCAGCTTTTGCGGAAGTAAAACGGCAGACAGATGAGGCTCAGGTTATAAGACAGCAGGCGGAAGAAGATGCGGAAAGAATTGTTATGGAAGCAAGAAACAAAGGCGCCGAACTTGAGCATGAGATTAGACAAAATCTGGAAGCCGAACGAAAAGGAGCCAGGGATCAAGGAAGGGAAGAAGGGCGAAGCGAAGGTTTTAAGGACGGTAAGGCGGAAGTTGACAGGCTTATAGAAAGAACCCAGATTGTTTTAGAAAGAGCTCAGGATAAACGAAAAGATATTCTAAATGAATCAGAAAAAGAAATAGTCGATCTTGTACTTTTAATTACACGAAAAGTAGTAAAGGTTATTTCGGAAAACCAGCGGGATATTATTGTTTCTAATGTTATAGAGGCTTTGCGTAAAGTCAGGGCAAAAGGCAATATTATAATCAGGGTTAATTTGGCGGATCTTAAACTTGCAACCGAACATAAACAGGAATTTATAAAAGTTATGGAAGGCGCAAGTTCTGTTCAGATTGCAGAAGACAGTACTGTGGACCCCGGCGGCTGTATTATAGAAACCGACTTTGGCGAAATTGATGCGCGAATCGCAAGTCAGCTTGCGGAGTTGGAAAGTAAAATACTGGAAATATCACCCATAAGCTCTGTAAAAGATAATGTTCCAAAACCTGTAGTTCGTACCGCAAATTTAGCGGCAGATTTACATGCTGCGTCTTCTATGTTAAAATCGCAGGAGGAAATGGAGCAGGAAGAAGAAGCAGACGAAGAAGATCATGAAATGACACCTGCAGCAAATGCCGCTCTTACAGCTTCCGCAGCTTTGGCGGCGCTTACCACAATGGCTGTTAAAGGTAAAAGAAAATCGGATCAAATAATAGCAAAGGGAGCCGAAAAAGCAGTGGGAAACTTAGATCGCAGACATGGATTATAATAAGTTAAGATAAACAGAAGCGGGGAGGGCTTCTTGATATGGAAACTACACTTTTTGAAAAATATATTAAAAACACGGAAAGAACAGATCCAATAAAATGTGTCGGCAAAATAACAAAAGTTCAGGGTTTGCTGATAGAAAGTCATGGTCCTCAGGCTATAATTGGAGAAATTTGCAGAATTATTGCGCCTAAAGGCGCGGGTATAATAAGGGCAGAAGTTGTTGGGCTAAGAAACGAAACTGTCCAGCTTATGGCATACGATGAAACTGACGGAATCGAAATTGGAGACAAGGTAATTGCTCTTGGCTCCCGCCTTGAAGTAGCTGTATCAGATAAATTATTGGGACGAGTCCTTGATGCTTTTGGAAATCCAATTGACGAAAAGGGAGATGTTTCTTCTGCTTGTATGTATCCTGCTCTTGCAAATGCGCCGGATCCATTAAAGAGAAAGCGAATAACAGAGCGGATAACAACAGGCGTTCGCGCTATCGACGGGCTTCTTGCGGCAGGAAAAGGACAAAGACTTGGTATTTTTTCCGGCTCTGGCGTTGGAAAATCCACCCTTCTTGGAATGATTGCGCGAAACACAACTGCCGATGTAAATGTTGTAGCTCTTATTGGAGAACGCGGAAGAGAAGTAAACGATTTTATAGAAAAAGACCTTGGCAAAGAAGGACTGGCACGCAGCGTTATTGTAGTAACACCCGGTAATGCTCCGCCTCTTTCCCGTCTTAGGGGTGCGTATGTAGCAACTGCCATTGCGGAATATTTTAGGGATCAAGGAAAAGATGTAATGCTGCTTTTCGATTCTGTAACAAGATTTGCGCGGGCTATGGGAGAAATTGGCATTGCCGCAGGAGAACCGCCTGCAAAAAGAGGGCTTCCGCCAAGAACATTCGATTCCATGCAAAAACTTTTGGAAAGATCCGGTACATCGGATAAAGGAAGTATTACGGGTTTTTATACAATACTTGTAGACGGCGATGATATGGACGAACCTGTCGCAGATACGGTACGGGGTATATTGGATGGACATATTATTTTATCCCGCGATCTTGCGGAAAAATATCATTATCCGGCAATTGATGTATTGCAAAGTATTTCCCGTCTTTCGAATGATGTTTCGGGATATGTAACAAAAGAAGCGGCAGGTATTATAAGAAGAAATATGGCTGTTTATGCCAAAAACGAAAAATTAATAAATGTCGGCGCTTATCATCATGGTTCTAATGCAGAAATTGATAAAGCCATAGAAAAACACCAGGAGATAGAACAATTTCTTATTCAGAATATCGATGAACCTTCTACACTGGAAGAAACACTGAATATAATGTCCGATATAACCGGTATAGAAATACCGGAAGAAGAAATGACTGACAATAACGAAAAACTTGCCGTTGCCGCAAGCCAGTTTCGTAAAAAAGAAATAAAATTTAAAAGCAAAGAAAAGGAAAGCGAGGTCTTTGCAGAAAATTCTGCAATGGCGCTTAACAGCGTTGCGTCTTTATTTTCTAATTTAGGGTAAAAAAATGAAAAAGTTTAAATTTGATCTGGAAGATGTTTTAGAGTTAAGAAAGTTTAGAGAAGAAGAGTGTATGCTGGCACTGGGGCAGGCTATTAGTTATTTAAATAAAATAGAAAATGACATATTGCAAACAGCGGTTAAAAAACATAATGCGTCGTCCCAGCGTTTTAATAATGTAGAAGAAATTATATCATGGGAAAATTACATTGCCAGGCTGGATAAGGAGATGGAAACGCTTACGGAAAAAGCGGCAAAAGCGCAGATGGTTGTAGAAGAAAAACGCACTGTATATCTGGAAGCAGAAAAAGAAGTAAAAGTAATGGAAGAACTTAAAGATATACAGAAAAAAGAATATCGTAAAGATATGCAAAATAAAGAATTCAGCGAAGTTGACGAACTAAATGCGTCCAGATTTAACTTGGCAGGGAAATTAATTTGAAGAAAGTAAATCGAATAACACGGATATTTTTATTTGTTTTTGTTAATACACTGGTTTTAACCTGTATAAGTATTCCCGGAGCAGATTATGCAGGGTTGGGCAAGCCCGCAGACATTGTTCCTTTTAGCAGCAGTGTAATAACGGGAAATCTGTCCAATGGGCTTAAATATTATATATTAGAAAATTCAATGCCGGAAAACCGCGCGCATCTTGGGCTTATTGTAAATGCCGGCTCTGTTCTGGAAAGGGATGATCAGCGCGGATTCGCGCACTTTGTAGAACATCTTGCATTTAGCGATACTATTAATTTTCCCGATCTCCAGATACAGGAATACCTGCGTTCATTGGGTATGCGTTTTGGTCCTGATTTTAATGCATCAACTTCTTACGAAAGAACTTTGTATCATTTTGATGTTCCGCTGGAAGTTACGGATGGTGTTAAACGAATACCGGACAGGGCATTGGCAATTCTTAACGATTGGACGCACAATGTTACATTTAAGCCTGATTTTGTAGAAAGCGAAGGAAGGGTAGTCCTGGAGGAAATGCGCGCAAGATCGGGTTCGTCGGAAAGAATAAGAAAAATTATTTTTCCGTTAATATTTGCAGGTTCGGCTTATGAAGACAGGGAAGTTATTGGACTGGAGAATGTAATAGAAAATGCCACGCAGGATCAATTAAAAGAATTTTATGACCGCTGGTATACCGGCGATAACATGGCTATTGTTTTTATTGGGGATTTTAACGGTAAAGCATTGGAAGCCGAACTTATTAATATTTTTAATATGCCGGCTGCTGCAAAACCTGTTAACCGCCCTGTTTATAACCTGCCTCCGCCAAAAAACGGAAATTTTCATGCAGAAATAATTACAGACCCGGAAGTTACTTCTGTAAGTTATTCTATTTATTATAAACAAAGATATAGCGCAAAAAAAGGAACTTTGGCTTATTACAGGGAAACAATAATAGATTATTTAATTTCTGCCATGCTTAATCTGCGGTTTAACGAAGCCGAGGTAGATCCGGATTCTTCTGCTGCAGGCAGTTGGGGAGGACCGTGGTATTGGGCAAGCAATTCCAAATTTTACATAATGGGGACATCTGCAAAAACCGGAAAAGCGGAAGAAGCATTAAGAGAATTGCTTTTGGAAAAAGAATCCATGCGCCGTTTTGGTTTTACAGAAAGCGAATTAGAGCGCGCTAAACTTAATCTTGTTTCGTATATGCAAAGACAGTTGTCGGAAAAAGACAGAAGAGAATCCCGTATTTTTTTAAGGCATTTTGCATCGCACTTTTTACACGGAGAAGATTTTGCAGATATTGAATGGGAAGTAGAAGCTGTAAATGCCCTGCTTCCGGTAATAGGTATAAACGAAATTAAACAAGCCGCAAGAAATTATTTTTCCGCTAATGATGCTATGGTTTTTTTAATTGCTCCGCAGGCGGAAGAACAAGAACTGCCTTCTAAAGAAAAAATTAAGCAAATATTTAACGAAACCTCCAGAGCGCAGTTAACTCCAAGACAGGAAGAATCCGTTTCGGGCGAACTATTGGACACTCTGCCGCAGAGGGGGCCAATAATAAATGAAATTAAAGACGAGCAAACAGAGGCTGTTACAATTGTTTTATCAAATGGCGCCAAATTAATTTTAAAAGAGACAACAAATAGAAATAACGAAATAATATTATACGCAATGGCAAAAGGCGGCAATGTAAATGCACCGGCAGAAGCGGTTGTTTCCATAAATCTTCTTTCGGAAATGATACAGGTATCCGGTCTTGGACCATATTCCAGAACAGAGCTTGTTAATAAATTGGCAGGCAAACAGGTATCAATGTCATTCTGGACATCTAATTTTTACAGGGGTTTTCAGGGTTCTTCTACGACTCAGGATTTGCAGACGCTTTTTGAAATGCTTCATCTTTTCTTTACACAGCCAAGATTGGAAGAAAGAGCTATACAATCCATGCTGGATCAGTATAGAACACAATTAATACATCAAATGGAAGATCCGGAAAGAGCATTTTTTAATGAAGTTTCTAAAATATTAACTAATAATCATCCGCAATTTAAGCCTTTGGAACTTGCCGACATAGACAGGGTTAATATTGCGGAAGCGGAAACTTTCCTGCAAACCTGTTTAAATCCTGCAGATTATACATTTGTATTTACCGGGAATATTAATTTAGATACAATGCGTGAATATGCAGAAAAATATTTAGGTTCTATTCCCGATATTATTTCCAATAGATTTAATTCGATAATAGACCCCGGTATAACACGCCCGCAGAATATATCCAGAACCATTAATAAGGGGCAGGATGAAAGAAGCATGGTATATCTTGCATGGTATGTACCGGGAGAGAATCAATTTAACGAAAGAAGGAATCAGGCTTCCGGTGTTTTATTTGAATATCTTGGCATTCTTCTTACAGATGAAATCCGCGAAAAACTTGGCGGTGTTTATGGTATTTCTTCTAATTGCAGTGTTTCTGTAATTCCAAAAGGAGAATATAGCTTAAATGTTTATTTTGTATGTAATCCGGAAAGGGTAGACGAGCTTGTTAATGCGGTAATTGCGTGTCTTAACGATCTAATAAATAAACCTCTTGTTAATGATATTTATAATCAGGCAAAAGAAGCATTGCTAATGCAGCACCAAAGATCGATGCAAAGAAATCTGCATATTGCTCAAAGTTACGCCAATTCTTCCGTGTTATACAATACTCCTCTTGCGCGTCTTAATCAGCGTCCGGATATTATTAGATTGGTAACTCCCAGAGAAGTGCAAGACCTTTGCCGTCAAATGCTTTCTGCGGGTCCTGTAAGGGTTGTTTTGTATCCGGAGTAAATTGGATTACTCCTTCTATAAAATTGCTAAACGGTACATACTGTTCTATATTATCCGAATAACATTAACAGGTTTTGACAACAACTCTCCCTTCATTTTTATAAAGGAGGAGTTTTTATTAGGGTTATCAATTTGCATAGCATATTTCATATAATCGTGAATTACACTAATAATAAGTTCTCCTGTAACCTTCGATAAATCTGTAGCACTTTGCGATGATACTATAAACCATAACCCTGATACCGGAGCTTGTGAAGGTGATAATGATGGTTGTATATAAGAAAAATTAATATGCCTGTATTTATATTTATTCCAGAAATATAAATATTTATCATTACTTAACTTTCCATTCTCAGGGGAATCAATCTCGCAAAATATATAATCTAATTTTTTCTTATTCGCTTTTCGAGCATCATATTCCATTGTTTTCAAAATGTGTTCATAAATTTGTGTTCCTATGCCGCTTGACTGCATATCTGTTTTTACAACAATAAATTCAATTACCGCCGAGTTTGATTTATAAAAATAATTGAATATTGCACCTCCAACAACATTTCCGTTATTATCCTTGGCAAGAGTAATGTGGTATTTGTATTTATCAGTAGTTTCAGCTTTTTTTAAGTAATATAATAAATTATTAAGTGATTCGCGCTCATCAGGATTTGGGAAATTTTCCATGTATATATCTGTATAAAATCTGCCTAAATCAGAAACAGATTTCTTATCCTTAAGAGATACTTCGACATAAGACAGCGTATTGGTTGCAAAAAAATACTCATCGTATGCTGAAAATACAACCGCAGGAGTATGTTTTGGTTCTTGAATAATACGGTTTTTGAATACCTTGCCAATCTTACCCCCAGAATTAATAATTTCATTGTATCTATTATAAAAGGCTGTAGTTATTTCATCATTCATGGCACACACAAAACGATATTTACGGCCTTCGTATTTCGGATTATTGAATACATCTGTAAAATGTCTTATGCTTTTATCAATTAAGGTTTCAATTAAGAACAGGTAAGCTTTCTTATCTGAGAGGTTCGTATGCTCAAAAAATGCTACGCTTTTTTCAGGTCTGAATGTGAATTGTTCTTCATCTTCAATTTCAAATAAAAGCCAAACATAGGCAGTACAATAATATTTATTAGCTTTATAATTATCACAAATAGATAAATCATCTATTTGTGCAGCAAACGAAAAAACTCCATTCTTTATTTTATTATAGAAATATGCATTTTCTTGATTAATAATATCCCTGATATTTTTATAATAAGTTTTATTTTCGAATATCGATATCGTAGCAGAAACAAGAATTCCATAGCGATTCGCTGCATTATCATTAAATTTTTCTTTAAGCTTGGTAATTGCATCTGTATTCATGTTTGCCATTGCAGGTATCGAATTGCTTTCGTCTCCGTATGATATTTGACAAAGTCCAGCCCAGTAATTTTTAAATTTTATTTCACAACTGGGACCCCACGACAGCCAGGCAAAAGTAAAATATAATTCATTTGCAAGAATCACATTTGATTTATTCTTTTTAATATTTTCATCGGTATCTGCAATATAAGCTGTAGAAATATATCTCTTAATTAAATCATTCCATTTTTCTTCAAACCTTGATAATAATCCGGCTAATAAGCATGTAGGCGTTACATAGGCTTCATCAATATGTATTTTTAATACCCAAGAAATTTGTTTTTTTTGTATACCAAAAACTTTTCTAACATTAGGAGTGTCAAAATACTTAAAATATTTTCTTGTAATATTTGAAAACTCTTCCCCTATTAATAAAGTGCAATTAGAAATGTTATACGTCATATTTTGTTCATTAATTGCATAAAATGTCTTAAACTTATTTATAATAGAATGCCAATCGGAAGATGTTTTGCTGGAGCCTTGCGATTCTAATATCGCAAATTCAATAAAAGCTCTTTTCTTTACGGGAGATTTTCTGCATATCCAGAGAGCCCTGAGTTGCAGTAATAAACCAAAACCTGTAGGAGCTAATATATGTTTTAATGCTTTTGAGAATTTATTAATCATAATGAAAAAAAACATTATAACAGGTACTAAAATTAGTGTAGCATTAAATAAGTTCAGAAAAAATGATAAATACTTCTGAAACAATTCTAAGTTATCAGACATTATAATTCTCCTTAGTATCGTTAAATACTCTTATATCAGTTCAATAATACATCTGGTACGAGTGTCAAAAAGCAAGATGCACTATCACCTCTTACATAAGACATTTAAGTCTCCTGTAATAATTTATAGAATTCTATTCTTTTTTTCTATTATTTTCAAGTAGAAAAAGTATATAAATCATTATATATCCTAAAAAGTGGTAAAATCCGCTGAATTAAAGAGTTTTTTTATTGAGCAAGACATTTTAAGATCATAATTTTATGCTAGATTGCCGTATATTCGTTTTCGTTTTACCCTTAGCTAAGGACTAAGGAACAGAATATCGACAACAGGGTTTTGCCAACACGTTTTACGCCTATTTGAAAAATTCAAAATATGATACAATATAAACATGGAACTGGACTTTGAAGTAGATAAAATAACAAAATCCATAGGAACGAACAAAAGTTATGTAATACGGGCGGGGCGTTTTACAGATGCGCAGAAAAACGCCTACGATAAACTTTCTAAAAGATTTATAATTCCATTTAGCGAAGAAAAAATCTGTTTTAATAATTTATTTGGCAATTCTAATAATAATATAATGGAAATTGGGTTTGGAATGGGCATATCAACTGCTGTAATAGCGGAGGCAAGCCCGGATAAAAATTATCTTGGAATCGAAGTCCACAAACCGGGCATTGGAAGACTGTTATGGGAAATAGAAAATAGAAATCTTGCTAATATCAGAATAATAGAATTCGATGCCGTCCAGGTAATCGAAAAAATGATCCCGCAAGCATCATTAGACGGTGTACATCTTTTTTTTCCGGATCCTTGGCCAAAGAAAAAACATCGCAAACGCCGCTTAATACAACGGCCATTTACAAATAAACTGGCCTTATGCCTTAAACCCGGCGGATTATTGTATATGGCAACAGATTGGGAAGATTACGCCATGCACGCGCTGGAAGAGTTAAACGCGACAAGCGGCTTAAAGAACAAGTATAGTAATTTTGCCCCGCCGCAAGAATGGAGACCAAAAACAAAGTTCGAAGAAAAAGGTTTGGCTAAGGGTCATGCAATAAAGGAATTGTTATTTGAATGTTATTAACTATAGATATTGGAACCAGTAATTTTAAATCCGCTCTCTGGGACTATAACGGCAATCGACTTGGTTTTGCATCGGCTCCCATGTCTCAGGATGGAGATAGCAGTCAATGGTTAAGAGGGTTTAGATTTTGCTGTTTGCAGTTGGGAAATCAGGATAAAATAAAAACTATCGTAATAAGCGGAAACGGTCCCACGCTTGTTCCCGTACTTTTAAACGGCAATACTTCTGATGCGCGATTATGGTTCGATCGCGGCGCGGAAGAGTATCAGGATGAAGTTTCTAAAATAATGGGCGGCTTTGTAGACGCAGCTTTTTTTCTTCCAAAAGTATTAATGATAAAAAACGAAGAAGAAGACCTGTACCGGCATACAAAATATTTTCTTGGATGCCCCGAATATTTGGCATATAAACTAACAAATTGCGCCTGTTCCGTTTTTCCTTCCGATGGATTCGACCGTTGGTTTTGGAATGACGAAGTTTTAAAAAAACTGGGGCTGGATAAATCAAAGTTTCCTCCTTTTATTCGACCCGGCAATAAATTTGGCGTGTTATCGGAAAAAGTTGCGGATAAATTCGGGTTTAATAAAAATATCCCCGTAATTTCGGGCGGACCGGATTTTTATGCCGCAATTATAGGGGCAGGAATAACCAAACCGGGCGAGGCTTTGGATCGTACAGGTTCATCGGAAGGAATAAATCTTTGTACGGAAAATTGTGTAAATGCAGACAGACTAATGTCTTATGGGCATCCAATAAAACCGTATTGGAATTTATCGGGAAAAATAGATATGTCCGGTTTTATGATAGAGCAAACAAGCGAGATTTTGGGGTTATCTAATATTAAAGATTTTTTTGCTGTAGCAAGAGAAAGCGAAAATTCAACGCAAAGAGAAACAGCAAATGCTGTTTTGCAAGAATTGTGCTATAAAGTAAAAGAAATAATAGACAAAATGGAAGAAACAGGAGTAAAAATAAATTTGCTAAGAGTAACAGGCGGAATATCGGCAAACGATTACATGAACCAGCTAAAAGCAGATATAACAGGCAAAGAAATCCAAACTCTGCATTACAAAGAAGCCGAGCTTTTAGGCTGCGCAATAATCGGCTCCTGTTTCCTTGGGAAGTATTCTTCGTTTAACGAAGCCTGTGCAAAATTGGTAAAGATAGAAAAAAAATATTTGCCTAATAGTTAAATTGTTTAACTGTAAATATGTTCCAGACCATGCAGATACTCATCCGCTTTTTCTTTACAAGAGCCGCAGACAGTTCCAATTTTGGTGGCTTGCTGCAAGGCTTCCCAATCGCGGGCTCCGTTATGAAAAGCTTCTTCTATATCTTTATCGGTAATGCCCAAACAATGACAGATAACACTGCTTTCTTCTTTTAACATTCCCTTTCTGCCTGTTTTTTCCAGATATTCGTCAATTGCCGATCTCAGGGCTTTATCGCCTAAAACAGAGCAGTGTATCTTAAAACTTGGAAGTCCGCCAAGTTTTGCTACAAGGTCTTCCGGTTTTACTTTGTAGGCATCTTCGATTTTCATGCCTTTAATTGTTTCTGACAGCATACTTGTAGAGGCAATAGCGCTTGCGCATCCGTAAGTTTTCCAGCGGACATCGGTAATAACATCGTCTTTTATTTTTAACAGCATAAGCATTTGATCGCCGCATTTTATATTGCCTGTAAGCCCTCTGGCATCTGCTCCAAACGAAGCTTCGTCTTCCAAAAGCGCATTGCGCGGATTTGTAAAATGTTCCATTACTGTATCTGAATATAATCCGTTCATAAACCCCTCCTTAATTATTTAAATCGATACCATTTATGTTATCGTTGACATAGATCTTAACCGCGCAATAATTGGCGGCAATGTCTCTATTATATAATTTATATCATCTTCTGTTATACCCCATCCCAGGCTAAAACGAATAGACCCATGAGAAAGTTCGGGACCAAGACCAATCGCCGATAATACATGAGACGGCTCCAGACTTCCAGAAGCGCAGGCAGAACCTGTAGATGCCTGTATACCCTGCATATCCATCGATAATAAAATTGCTTCACCTTCTGCGCCGGGAAAAGATATATTAAGAGTATTTGGAAGAGTGTCTGTATTTCCGCCGTTTATTGTTATATTTGGAATATTTGCTTCCAGTCCGGCACGAAGCTTGTCGCGCAGGGGCGTAATTGCGCTGTTGTATTTGTCTATCTCGGCGGCGGCAAGTTCTGCCGCTTTCCCAAAACCAAAAATACCCGTGTTATTGTAAGTTCCCGCCCTAAGACTATTTTCCTGATGTCCTCCATGAATAAGCGGAAAGAGCGGTACGCCTTTTTTTACATATAATGCGCCCACTCCCTTGGGGCCATATATTTTATGCGCGGATAAAGTTAAATAATCTACTCCCCAATCTTTAACATTGATAGGGATTTTTCCCGCAGCTTGCACAGCATCGGTATGCATAAAAGCACCCGCATTTTTTACAAGCGCGGTTATTTCTTTTATATTTTGTATTACGCCAATTTCGTTATTCGCCGCCATTACAGAAACAAAAAGGGTTTTATCGCTTAATGCATTTTTAAGAGCATCGATTTTTAACTTGCCATTTTCGTCCACCGGAAGAATTTTAACTTTTAAGCCCGTCTCTTCTATGTTTAATGCGGAATTTAATACACAGGGGTGTTCGATAGAAGTGGTAAGAATTTCGTTTCTATTTTGGACATCCGTTTTATGCGCGCCAAAACTTTTACCCTGCCGGCAATTGGAACAGGCAACAAGGCGGTACATGGTCTGAAACACCATATTATTTGCCTCAGAGCCGCCAGAAGTAAAAACAATGGAGCCGGATATTTCGGAAGGGTCTGCGTTTATTAATGCGCCCACCTGCGCCCTTGCCTGTTCTACTTTGGCACGGGCAAATCTTCCCAAGGCATGCATACTGGAAGCATTGCCAAAATTTTCCAGATCTTCGATTATTAGAGTTTTTACTTCCGCCCTTAATGGTGTAGTAGCATTGTAGTCAATATAAACTTTTCGTAGATTCTTAGTCATTTTCTGTTAACTTTTCACTTTAAAATTTTTCTTTATAAAAGCAGCCAGCGATAAAAGTTTTTTATCCAGCCTGTCCGTTATCTGAAGAGTGGATAAGACATCGCTTCTTTCGCGGGTAAACCAGCTATAAAGGCGAGTACCTGTTTCCTGTGCGCTTCCCGGACCATGAGCAATTTTAACCATTTGCACCATTTCGCTTTTAGAGAACATCGTTCCGCCTCCGGTGCAGCGCAAATAATATCCGGCGCTTGTTGCATCTACCCCAAAAAATTCGGTTTTAGAGGATTGCGTTTTTACCGTTTTAGTTTTTCCGCCCGATTTTTTTTTGGCATTGGCATACGCTTCCTGCTTCATTCTGTTAAGATCATCCACCTGCATATTGTAAAGGTGAATCCTGGATTGCTCTACAAGAAAAGCAAGCCCTTCCGAATCAAGCTTGGGAATTATCAGCTTTAATTCTTTTGCAAGTTTTTCCCATACAGCATCTTTTTTCTTTATACCCGTTTTTTTAGCGGGTGCTTTTTTAGCGGTACTTAAAGTACGAGGTTTCTTTGTCATAAAGATATTATACAATAAAAAAAGCCTGACCACAAGATCAGGCTTTTAAATAAAAACTAATAACCGCAGAAATTAGAGTTATGCGTACTCACCCTTAAAGCTCATTGTTTTTTCTATGGTTTGGACGATTAACTGAGAAGCTTTTTTTGCATCGGCTTCCGGTACTTTTCGCTGTCTGTTAAGTGATTCTACAAAGAAAGCACCAATAGACTTATAAACATCGTCTAATTGATAAAATACTACAGAAAAGTTAATGCTTGTCGGTTTAAGAACGGTAAACGAACCTGTAAGTTCATTGGGTTCTTTTGCTACCATGATTCTGTACTGGTTTCTTGCAATAAAGGTTTCCAGTTCGCTAAAACGCTTTGGTATTTGTTCGCCGTCCGACCTGCTTCTGCTGACAGGTTCTATAAACTTTTTCTCGTATGTATCATGTTCCACTAAAATGTACAATTTTTTGCCGCCGCAAACAAACTGAAGCCCCTCGCTGGACGGGTAAATTTCTTTTACGCCTGCATAGGATACAACTTCGTAAACTGAATAGGCATTTAATTCACTAAAGAACGATGAAATAATATAACCTTGAGCAAACGGAAGTTTATTCTTGGCATAAGCATCAAACAAATTGCGGAATTTAATGTTTGGATCAAGAACTTCTTTAGGCATAGTTGTTTTTGCCGGTTTGTCGGATGTTTTAATTAACGGTTTTTTTGCCGCGGTTTTTGCTGTTGTGCCCCCGATATTTGGTTTTTTCGCTGCCGGTTTTTTCGCTGCCGGCTTTTTTACCGCAGGTTTTTTCGCTGCCGGCTTTTTCGCTGCCGGTTTTTTAGCCGCAGGTTTCTTAACTGCGGGTTTTTTTGCTACAGGCTTTTTAGCCGCCGGTTTCTTCGCCGCAGGTTTCTTAACTGCCGGCTTTTTTTCAGTTGCCATTTTTCCCTCCTTAAGGAACTATTTCTTTTTTATAAAATCAAAATTAATATAATATTATAAACCTATTATACTAAATTTATCAACTGTTTTTTTTAATTTTTTACTCTTGCCAATGTTACCGCGCAAGTTGTTACGATATCATCAACAGACGCGCCTCTGGAAAGATCGCTTATTGGTTTGGAAAATCCCTGTAAAAAGGGTCCAAATGCCTGAGCTTTTCCCAGCCGTTGAACCAATTTATAGCCAATATTTCCCGCGTCTAAATCGGGGAAAATAAGGGTATTTACAGTTCTTTTTCCGGAAAGCAAGGGACTCCCTGCCGCTTTTGCCTCCAATACGGCAGGAACAAGAGCAGAATCTGCCTGTAATTCGCCGTCAAATATAAAATCAACTTTTTTTTCTTTTAAAATATCTACCGCAGTTTGAACTTTCACAACATCATCATGAGCGGCGGAACCCTTGGTAGAAAAAGATAAAAGCGCGGTAATCGGCTCTGCGTTTAAAAATTCCCTGCAGCTCATGGAGGCGCTTTGGGCAATATCCGCTAACTGGTCGGCAGTCGGATTTGGAACAACCGCGCAATCGCTGAAGATCATCGCTCCATCTACCCCATATTGAGGGTCTAAACCTGTCATAACAAAACAGGAAGAAGCGGTTTTTAAGCCGGGGGTAGTGCCAATAATGGAAAGTCCCGCCCTAAGTACATCGCTGGTTGTTCGTTCACAGCCTGCGACAATGGCATCGGCATCATTTTGACGAATCATCATTGCGCCCCAGCGAAGATTGTCGGCAATATCGATTCTTGCCTGTTCATGGGTTATACCTTTGTTTTTTCGCAATTCGTAGTAAATATCGGCATATTTACTTAAGCGAGGATCCGATGCAGGAGATATTATGTCAATTCCGCCAAGATCCACTCCTTCGGTTCTTGCAGCTTCCTGGATATCCGCTGCCTTACCCAGCAAGGCAACGCTGGATGCCAGTCTTTCGTCCAAAATAATTCTGGCGGCTCTGACTATCCTTTTATCCGTCCCTTCCGGTAAAACCAGCCTTTTTAAGGCGGCGGAAGCCTTTGCTTTCATATCAATAATAAAATTCATTTATATCTCCTAATTACATATAATACACCCTTTTCATATTTTTCACAACCTGTTATAATATTAATATGACAGATGTTTACAATGACTTCATGGAAGATGCGGATTTTGATACTATCCTGTCTCCTGATATTGACTTTACAGGCACTCTTCACTTCGAAAAACCCTTTCTAATAAGGGGCAAGGTTTCGGGAGAAATTAATGCTACAGGGCTTTTGGTTATCGACGAAAATGCGGTAGTAAATGCCAATATTCGTGCTTTACGCGTATTAATTCGCGGACAGGTTAAAGGCGATATTACTGCTGTAGAAAAAGTAGAAGTAACAATTACCGGTAAACTTGTCGGAAATGTTACGGCTCCTGAAATTTATATGGAAACAGGCTGTGTATTTAACGGCCGCTGCACAATGGTAGGAAAAAATCCTGTATGAAACTATCAATTAACAATAACAAATTATTTGCGTTTTTCATTCGTGCTGAGGGGTTTAATACCCGTATTAAACCTCGAATGCAATTCCTCGGGAGAATGACGATACCCCAGCCCTTTAGGGTGGGGTTCGTCATTTTTTATTTTTTATTTATATCGATACCCGTCCACTCGCAAAATAGACCTCCTGACGCATTGGTGGAATATCGTTCAGGTAATCTTGAAAGAGCCGTCCAAATTTGCCGCGACGAAATAGCCGCAAATCCGGTTAATCTGGAATCGCATGTTGTAATTTGCTGGAGTCTTATTCGGTTAAATCGATATGAAGAAGCCCTGCGCTATGCCCGTGCCGGAAGAGCTATTCATAATCGCGATATTAGAATTATTCAGATACTTGGGGAAATACATTATTACATGGGCAACAATAACGAAGCCCTGCAATTTTTTCAGGAATATGCGGCTCTTGCCCCGGAAGGCTCCAGAATAGCGGAAGTCTACTATCTTATGGGAGAAATATTTATCAGGCAGGGGCGCTTCCGCCATGCGGATATAGCCCTTTCCACTTCTGTGCATTGGGTTCCCGGAAACGCGGCATGGTGGGCAAGACTTGCATACGCGCGGGAAAATGCCACAGACCTTTCCAGCGCGCTCGAAGCATACGAAAGGGCGCTCTCGTTAAATTCTCAATTAACAGATGCCCAGCGCGGAATTGACAGAATCAGGCGAAGCATGGGCGGTCAGTAATTTCTAAGTGCCAGAAGTATTAATTCACACACTTGGTTGTAAACTCAATTCTCTGGAAAGCGAATCTTATGCCGATTCGTTCAGGCGGGCAGGTTATGAATTATTCATAAAGCAAAAGATTAATTCAAAACCGGCTGTCGTAATAATCAATACCTGCACAGTAACTTCCAAAGCGGATCAAAAAGCGCGGAGAGTTATACGAAAGGCATTGCGGGATTATCCTAAGGCTAAAATTATTGTAACAGGCTGTTATGCAGAGCTGGAAAAAGAAGGTATAGAAAAATTATTAACCGCGGAAAATTCAAATTCGGGGCTTTTGGTTTTAAAAAGAGAAGAAGTATTAAATTTTTTTAATGATAATAATCAAAGCAGTAAATTTCAATTTGTGCCCGAACAATTTTCGGTACATACAAGAAGTATCCTAAAAATCCAGGATGGCTGTAACAATAAATGCACCTATTGCCGTATTCGTTTAGCCCGCGGACCAAGCGAAAGCCTGCCTGCGGAACAGGTATTGGAACGGCTTCTACTCCTTGAACAAACCTATGCCGAAGCAGTTTTAACTGGTGTAAATATTAGTCAATATTCCTCTATGTCTTTGCATCCTTCATGCGAAAATTTGACAAAGCTATTAAGTTACCTTATTGCCGGCACACAGAAAATAGCTTTAAGATTATCCTCGCTAGATCCTCTGTTTATTACCAAAGATTTTGCAAAAAGTGTTTCCGGCAATCGTATTCGTCCTCATTTTCATTTATCGATACAGTCATGCAGCCAAATTGTATTGCAAAGAATGGGTCGTTCGTATAATGCGAATATAATAGAAAATGCAGTATCTTTTTTACGCGGTGTAAAAGATGATCCTTTTATTGCCTGCGATATAATTACCGGTTTCCCCGGCGAAACAGAAGCGGAGTTTAATAAAACCTATGAGTTATGTAAGAAACTGCAATTTGCATGGATACATGTTTTTCCGTATTCAAAACGTCCCGGCACACCCGCTTTTGATTTTTCCGATACCGTACAAGAAAGCGAAGTAACCCGCCGCGTTCAATTACTTACAGAATTGGCATGGCATGGCAGGGCGGAATATGTAAAAAAGCAACTGGGCAAAGAGGTTGAAGTATTAATAGAAAACTCTGTAAAATCCTGCCGTGGAGTGTCGGCAAATTATCTAAAGGTATTGGTTAAATACAAAGGAAAAACGCCCCCGCCGTCCGGCGCTGTTTTACGCTGCCGCCTGCCCGCTGACCAAAAAATTGATTGTAAAAATGAATATGATGCAATTGCGTTAGAGATTTAATATTACTAAATAATAATAAAGATAAAAAAACAGGGACAAAGCAAAGCAATGTCCCCGTTATTCTTAGTTATTGAGCAGAAGTTACCGCCCGGTTTAGAAGATTTACAATCTTAATTGCTTCATCTTCTTCTTTACCCTTAAGGATGAAATATACCCGTGTCCAAGGCATTTTGCAGCAGCAAAATCTGTCATAACTTACCTGATACGCACGGCAGAAGAACAGAAATCTTCCTTTTTTAACCCAATGAACTTGCTCATCTATTTTTTTCAGGGAGATACTTTCAGCGTATTTTCTGAATTTAATTAACCAAAAAATCGTCTGGGTATAATATTCCACAAATCGTTTGTTTGTAGCAATTAAATACCCCGATCTTTTAAAGCCAAGTATCTGAAATAAAGGCCGTATTATTCCCCATAAAAAACGCAGAGGCAGCCATGAGCTGGTCATGTAAAGCTTTGATTCTATTTCCAGAACCAAACGCTCGTCTTCCAATAATTGGAAGCCTGATTTTAACATCATGATGTCCTCCGTTATTCGTTATAAGTGACTTTCGCGTCGTTATAATCTTTGTTCTTGAAGGGTGATGCCGCATAAGCAAGCAGGAATCTGCCAAGCCGCGCGACAAGAGCGATAACCACTTTTAAGCCGTTGACAAGGAGATCAACTTGTGCCTGGATAAGGATGAAGAAGTAGCTGAACAACTGCTTAACAATATGTGCGATAAAGTTATAAATGGTGGCAATAGCGTAGATGACAAATTTAAATACTTGGACAATCACCATTACTATGATTCGTGAAATTTTTGCAAAGAGAAATTTAAAAAGTCTGGAAAACCATACAAGACCATAACCGAAAAGCGGCACACCGATCATTATATGTATTGCATCTAACCCAATGCCAAGCGAACCAAGCAAGCGATCGCCGAAGAGGAGGGCAAAAAGACCTGCAAAGAAGCCAAAGACTCCCAGGAAATGCGCCAATGATTTTATAATAAGACCCAGTAAGTCGGCAACTGAATCGATTATTAAATCAATGGTTATTTTACCGACATTTTCGTTTTTTCTGCCATTCCACGCAATAACGAATCCGATAATTGCACCAAAGATAGAAGCAATTAACAATAAAATAAAACCAAATACAATCTTACCGTCACCTTCAAAAATTTTGACATCTATTCCCTGCGCCAAAACAATTACTGGCAGTGCAAGGAACGCCAGAGCAACAATCACATACAACCACGAAAATGGAGTTGTAAAGAATTTTGTGCTGTCAACGAAATTTAGGTAACCTCCTAAAAATTTCTTTTGAGATTTTTCATTCTCTGAATACATAATTTTCTCCTTAGTGGTCTTTCCCACCGTCTAATTTTAATAGATTATACACAAATTATTATAATAAAGCAAGCTCCCTTAAGATTCGATTTATACATGAAATATTGCAAAATTTTGGCAAAAATACAGCAAAACCCGGTAAAACCAGTTCTTTTCCATAAGATATATGTTTTTACCTAAACAATGACTCGGCAGCCGGGAGATTATTATGCAATTTGATACCATAAATCGAAGATTTACAAGTGAATATTATGATTATTAGGTGTAATTATACATTATCTACCATAGTTTAAGATAAAATATTGACATTCTTTACTTATGTTGATATATTAAAATCATTAAATCATTTATAGGAGATATAAAATGAAAAACTACAAATTCGTTACAACTATCATTGTTGTATCAGCAGTTTTAATGTTGTTTTTAACAGGCTGTGCCACAGAAAGTTCAAGAACTGTAGCAGGTACAGAGACTCAGGCATCCAGGCGTGTGTATACCGGACCTCGTTCACCTATCGTAGTCGGCAGGTTCGAAAATCGTTCCGACTTTATGCGCGGAATTTTTTCGGACGGCGAAGATCGTCTGGGCGGACAGGCAAAGACAATTCTTGTTTCTCATCTAAACCTGACTAATCGTTTTACAGTTTTAGACAGGGATAATATGGAGCAGGCATTAAGAGAAGCTCAAATTCGCGGGACTACCCAGCAGTTGCAGGGCGCTACTCATATTGTAACAGGAGATGTTACAGAGTTTGGCCGCAGAGAAGTAAGCGACACGCAGTTGTATGGAATTTTAGGCCGCGGCAAACGGCAGGTAGCCTACACCAAGGTTATGATAAACATTGTCGATATCAGGACCAGTGCAATCGTCTATACAGTACAGGGTGCAGGCGAATATGTTCTTGACAGCAGGGAAATTGCCGGATTTGGCACCTCTGCAGGATATGACTCAACACTAAACGGCAAGGTATTGGATTTAGCAATTCGTGAAGCTGTTGACAGGTTGTCGGAAGCAATCGATGCCGGTGCGGTAAATTTGGCTGGAAGATAATAAATGAAAAAAAACATTACAATTTTCACGTTAACTTTTTTATTAATTCTGGGTTTTTCAGGATGTGTTACATCCGGGATTTATCACTGGGGCGATTCTGAATCAATAACACGCATGTACCTAAAAGGCGGGGAAGATATCAATGTCCAGATTCAGCAGTTGGAAAGCATTAAGCAGGAAATTGAAGCTAGCGGTAAATCATTCCCGCCGGGATTTAATGCCCATCTTGGAATGTTATATGCAGAAGTTGGCAACAGGCAGACAGCTATAAGATATTTCGAAGCGGAAAAGGCGCTTTTTCCGGAATCTGCCCATTATATGGATTTTACCATAAGCAGGATTAGGAGGTAAAAATGCGTAAATTAACAATATTGATATTAATTATTGCTACTTTAGCGATGGTGTCTTGTGTCACGCAAGATTATTCGGCTTTTAAGGACAGCCGCCCAAGATCTATTCTGGTAATGCCGCCGGTGAATCAAACTGTCGATATAACCGCGCCGTTAACTTTTATTTCTACAGCAACATACCCTTTGGCGGAGTCCGGCTATTATGTCATACCTGTAACCCTATCTTCACAGACTTTTATACAGAATGGTGTAACAATAGCGGAAGAAGCCCACCAGATACCTCATGCAAGGCTTCGTCAGATTTTTGGCGCGGATGCGGCATTATATATTACCATTACCAATTACGGCTCCAATGTTAATCTTTTACATGGTAGAGCAAGGGTATTGGTTACAGCAGAAGCAAAGCTTGTCGATCTTAGAACGGGCGTAGAAATATGGACACATAAAATTTATGAAGAAGACTCTGGGCAAAGGGTAAACACCTCCGGTTTTGGGTTGCTTGGTTTTGTAGCAACTGTAGCTGTTAATCAAGTAATTAATGTCGTTACAGACAGAGCGTTTGATGTAGGCAAAAAAGCAAATAATACCCTTTTGTCTGCAAATTCATATAATGGCATTCTTTATGGACCGTATCATCCAAAATATGACGGCGAATAGTTGAATTTACCTATTGACATTATTCCTTAAAATTTGATACCCTTTTCTAGGGTTAGGGGTCTTAGTGGCTCCAAATAAAACCTTCGGGTTTTAGAGATATTTGGCAACAAATCTGTGATTGAAAGATTACAGGTATTAGGGAAGGGGAGAATGGGTAAAGCCTTATTAGGTTTTACCTTATAAGAAGAGGTTTGGTCATTTGTTGCAAATGGCCAGACGCTATGTAGTAAAGCTAAGCGTATATGGAAGCCC
>JAITUR010000045.1 GCA_031286205.1 Treponema sp. | reverse complement strand
TACAAATAAGTTTAATCTATGATAGGATGATTGTATGATAAGACAAATTATTAAAATCGACGGGGAAAAATGCAATGGCTGCGGTCTCTGCGTATCTGCCTGTCATGAGGGTGCAATTGGTATAAAAGACGGCAAAGCTGTTTTAATTAGGGACGATTACTGCGACGGGCTTGGCAACTGCCTGCCGGTTTGCCCCACCGGAGCTATCAGCTTCGAGGAACGGGAAGCTTTGGAATTTAACGAGGCAGAGGTAAAAAAGAACATGGAACAAAAGGAAAATCTACCTTGCGGCTGCCCGGGCACAAATTCAAGGGTTATTAACAGAGATGAAACCGCGCCATGTCCTTCTAGCGCAGCTTCCGGTGTATCTAAAACGGTATCGCAGCTTCGTCAATGGCCGATACAAATTAAGCTTGTTCCTGTGAATGCGCCGTATTTTGAAAATGCCAATCTGCTTGTAGCGGCGGACTGCGCGGCTTATGCCTATGCGGATTTTCATAATGAATTTATGAAAAACAAAATAACATTGATAGGCTGTCCAAAACAAGACGACGGCGATTACAGCGAAAAGCTGACTGCCATATTAACGACAAACAATATTAAATCGGTAACTATTGCCCGCATGGAGGTTCCCTGCTGCACAGGTATCGAAAACGCGGTAAAGAACGCTCTAAAAAACTGCGGAAAGATGCTGCCGTGGCAGACAGCAACAATTTCTACAGACGGCAGGGTGTTCTAAAAGCTAAATTCCAACTTTTTTTCAAAAAACTTCTCTCGTCAGTCAAGCAAAACAGCACTTTCAACCCATATATAGGTATGGAGTTTTGCCTCCGCGTTGCGGAGCCTCCGATTTTATTGTGCTGCCGGCGGCAGCACTACCAAGGAGTTTTGTATGAAAAAACTGATTTTGGGTTTTGCACTTTTTGTGCTTGTCTGGACAGGGTGTTTTGTTCCGGAGCAGGAAGCGCAGACAACGACTCAGGGGCTTACCCTGATGACATGGAATGTACACAATCTGTTCGACGGCAAAGATGACGGGTTTGAGTACGCCGAATTCCGGCAGGATTCAGGATGGTCGCAGGAAAAATACCTGGACAGGATTAACTCGATATCCGCGGCAATATCCGGGCTGCATAAAAAACCGGATATTATTCTGCTGCAGGAAATTGAGTCCCTAACGGTTTTGGAAGATTTGGCGGCTTCTCTGTCCGCCGGATATTCATGGAGCCACTTTGCCGGCAATTATGGAGCGGCTGTCGGGCTGGGGTTAATCAGCAGACTGCCCTTGGGGGAGAGTATGGCTCATTCCATTACAATAGGGAGCGAAACTTCTCCGCGCCCTGTTTTGGAAGTAAGAATAGATAACGATGTCGAATCGTTTGTTATTTTTATTTGCCACTGGAAATCGAAATTGGGCGGAGATGATGCGACAGAACCTCTTCGCAGGGCAAGCGCAAGAGTAATTCTTCGCCGTATGCGCGAATTATGGGAACACGAACCGGAACTGGGCATGATTATCGCAGGCGACCTTAATTTAAACCACAACGATTTTTACAGAAGAGGTTCCAATATCATAACGGCTCTGCTTCCGGACGATCCTTACTGCGCGGAAATTGCAGGCGTTCAAACAGATTTTTTTATTTTAAGCCGCAATAAACCGCCGCAGCCTGTGTATTTTGCGGATGAGTATATCGTTTTATTTTCTCCCTGGATGGAAGATTTGGAAAATGGTACATACTATTACGCTTACAACTGGGAAACAATAGATCATTTTTTATTGTCTAATCATTTCTTTAATGATTTTGGCTGGGAGTACGAGAGCGCGTCAATTATTAATTATCATCCTTTTGTAAATGCCAATGGAATTCCTGCAGGTTATAACCAGCGGACAGGAAACGGGTTAAGCGACCATTTGCCGTTGATGGTATCGTTTAAGAAAGCGGCTAAGGCTTTGGAATGATTGTTTAAATTACTTCTTTAAGGAAGCGGCTTTCGCATCAAGAGAATTTAAAAGCTGCTGAAGCTTGTCTTTTTCGAATAAATCGATAAGGCGGGCTTCAGTATATCTTTTTGCTTCTTCAGAATATTGTCCAACCGTAATACATATACCCTTGCCGGCTTTTACTTCTTTTAAGTGTGAATGGAAGTCGCGCACAACAAGCTCGCCTACTGCTCCCTGTGTTCTTATAAATCTAAACATAATAAGGTCTGACCATTTGGCTGTATCAACTTCTGCAAGAATATCCGCCCATTCACTTTTGTTAACCGTAATATTTGTTATTTTTACCCTGGATTGAGTATAATATGTTAATACCATTTTGCGGCAGAGAGCGACAAAGTCCGCGGAAGAACCCATCAAAAATGCATGCAGATTTTGGTTTGCATTAAGCTCGACATATTTTGATAAAAGAACATTAACATCTTTATACGATGAGTTTTCGCTTTTTAATTGTTTTAGTACAGGAATTGCTTTTCCAATTTCGTTTAGGCTGATATAAGTTGTAGCAAGCCGGTAGCGAAGTTCCGCAAGAATATCGGCTTTTATACTATGATGTCTAAGACCAATTTCAAAATCCTGGGATGCTGACTCGAACTGTCTTAGGTTTAAATGAATAAGCCCCGCGTTCAAACAGGCATTTGGTCCCATTACCGGGTCTGCTCTTAAATGGCCGTAAACACGCAAAGCCTGCTCGGTTTGATTCGCTTCCTGGTAACATTCACCAAGAGTATAAAGCGATTCTTTGTCGTCCGGGGCAAGGTCTATTGCTTTGCGGATAAAGTTCATGGCATCTTTTGGGCGTTTCATGCGGAAAAGGGCATGACCAAGACTGCGAAGAATAGCGGGATTATCCGGGTCTCTGGTGCGCGCGCTTGTTAAAAGTTGAACCGCTTTTTCATAGTTTTTTCTGTCAAATTCCAGAACGCCCAGCTCGAAATTCACTTCGAAACTGTCTTGCTTATGCCCCTTTGCCGTTATAAACGCTTTGTGAGCCTGATCCAGCATATTTAGTTTTCGCGCGGATTTTCCGTATCGCAGAAAAACCTCGTAAATATCTATACCCTGAACGACATTTAGCGAAACCTGATCGATTAAGCTTTCGTAAGATTTCATGGCTTTGTCCCAATTTCCTTCCTCGAAATAAACACTTGCCATGGTATATAAAGCTTGAGGATCGCTGGGGTTTTGAGCAAGCCGTTTGTTGGCATCTTTTATAGCTGCTTCTCGGTTTTTGGTTAGTTTTCCGCTTTCTATTGATACCCGGCGGGTTTTGCCAAGCAAGAGAAAAAGAATTGTAGCTACTACAGCAAGGGCTGCAATTGCAAAAAGAATAGACATATTCTTAATTATCGGTCATTTTTTGCATTTTTTATACCCCTTCCTCTTGACAAAGGTGAATTTCAGGCTTAAATTCATACTATAGGAGATCTAATGGCATCAAATATTGGAATTAAGATCGCCAATGGAGAATTCTACCCCTTGGTAGAGGAGAATTCTTTAATAAAGAAAAGGCTGATTCTTACCACCGTTCACGATAATCAACCCAGTGTACAAATCGACCTCTACAGGAGTAATTTAAGCTCAATGACTGATTCTCAATATATTGGCAGTCTGGTCATAGAAAATATTCAATCTAAACCCAAGGGCGAACCGTCCATAGAAATGGTTATTTCTTCCAATAAAGACGGCGAGATTGTAGCTGATGCAGTCGATCTGGATACAGGGGCAGACGGCGAACATTATATACTGACCGTTTCTTTAAAATCTCTGGATGAATCTGCCCGCGATATGGAAATTCCGGACTTTGAATTAGAGTCCGGCGAAGAGTCTTCTTCCAGCAGCAGTCTCTATAACAAGGCAGAAAAAGTCCGCAAGGAAAAATCCGGCGGATCTTTGGCATGGCTTTTAGTTTTACTTTTATTAATACTTCTTGGGCTTGCAGCATGGATATTATTCTTTGGCGGAAAGGAAGTTATTTCTTCGTTAATGGGCGGCAATAAAGCGACTGAACAGACACAGCCGGCGCAGACAGAACCTGAAAGAGCGCCTCCGGCACCTCCGCCGACAGATCCGACACCGCAGCCGGTACAGCCGGCGCAGCCGACACCACCACCGCCGGTTATTACAGCGCCTGCCCAGCCTCCGGCTCCGCGCACAGAGCCTGCACGCCGCGACAGACCGCCGGCTCCTGTTTCCTCTTACAATGTACCTTCGACTATTCCACGGGAAGGTGTAAATTACACTATCCGCTGGGGCGATACTTTATGGGATATTTCCGAAGCGTTTTATCGTAATCCGTGGCTGTATCCAAGGATTGCGCAGCACAATAATATCCGTAATCCCAATCTTATTATTTCCGGCAGAACGATCAAGATTCCGCCAAGGAATTGATACAGCTGGCAGGTAATAGGCAGTAGTGGGCAGAACTTTATTTTTTACTCTTTTTTTTATTTTAAGTATTTCTGCCTGCGGGCAGTCTCAGTTACAGGTTAGAAACGATTTTTATCAGGGATTAAACAGCACAGACACCAATACCGCAATATCTTGTTACGAAAGAGCGCTTTCCAGCACAAATGTTTATGTAAGACGCGCTGCCGCTCAGGAACTTGCTGTATTGATGGCTGACGGCAAAACGCTTTCGCCAAGGACAATTCAAAAAATGTGCCAGGAAATACATGGCTCATGGGCAAGAGCTTTGGATGCTGCCGGTGTAAATGGCTCGCGCCGATCTTTGCCAAACAGGGAAAAATCGCTTGCTTTTTTACTAACGATGGACAGCGGCACACCGGAAGAGGCAAGATTATTTGTATTTAAAGAAAGCGAATCTTTGCTTAACGAAAAAGAAATTGCGGCAGCTAACGGGCATTACGCAATATCCGGTTTACGATACGGCGAAGCTCTTTTATTTTTTCGGGCATTTCAGGAAGACGGACAATGGCCTGCGGTTATACCGGAAATTTTTATTAAGTATCCTGTTTTAATAAACGATTTAGGAAGGGCTTTTCAGTATACAGGCTCCGGCATGGAAGGGCATGATCTTTTTTTACGCTGGAGAACAAATTTATTATTAGGCAATAGATATTCTGCAGGGGCTGTAACAGAAGAAGCGGGTTTTAGGCTGGTGTTTTTTGCGGCGCGTATTGCAAGGCGCAATGGAAGGAACGCCCCGGCAATGACTCTTTTTGAACAAAGTTTAGCTGTCGCTCCAACTGCCGAACAAATAGATGCGTGTATTTGGTATATTTTAGATTTAGCGTTACGGGAAAACGATAATTCTTTTTTACAAAAAATGGAGCAGTATGTTTCCCGTTGGCATAATAAAAATTATTACAACGATATTCTGGAAAGATTTTTACAAACACTTGCCGCAAAACAGGATTGGGACAGGATAGCTCGTACATATAATATAATTAAAGAATCCGGAGCTTCTTTTACATCGGGTTATGCATGGATTATTGCAAGAGTTATAGAAGAAGGTTATAAAACCACGGTGCAACTGACAGACAAGCTGGATTACTTTACTGCCGCCTATAATGCGGCGGGCAATGAAATGACATCGGTTCTTTATTATCGCGATTTAAGCGCTATCGCTGCCGGGAAACCGTTTTTTTCCGGTCAATTAATGATAAGGCAGGAAGACTTTGCCGGCAGAAGAGCGGCGCAGCGAACTTCTTCGGCGCAAGTATCCCCTGTAATGCAGTTTATAAACGGATTTTTTACATTTAACGCGGGGGAACATTCGTTGCGTTATATCCGTCAATTAGAGAATGAACTTTCTATCGAAGATTTGCGCGCCGCGGCAGGCGCTCTTGATAATGCGGGCATGAATGTTCATGTTATAAGGCTTGTAACAAGATACATGAACAGGGCGGATTTTTCTGCACCAACCAGGCGCGATATAGAATTATTATTTCCCCGTCCTTTTAAGGATTTAGTAGAAAAATACGCGGCAGAAACAAATATTCCGCCGGAGATACTTTTTGCGTTAATACGAACAGAGAGCGCTTTTCAGCCGGCAGTTATTTCCCGTGCAGGGGCTGCGGGTTTAACCCAGCTTATGCCTGGAACCGCTCAGGATATAGCAAATCGAATAAAAAGAAGCGGAGGTCCCGATTATTCCGGGGATAATCTTAAACTGGACGATCCCGGACAGAATATTCACATAGGGGCATTTTACCTGAATCACCTTAACGAGCGTTTCGAAAACAAACTGCTTTCGCTTTTAGCATACAATGGCGGACAAACCCGTGTTCGCCGTCTGCGGAATGCGGTAACTCTCCCCCCCGATCTTTTTATGGAAACCATAAGTATTTCCGAAACAAGGGATTACGGCAGAAAGGTTATGGGAGCTGCCGCTGTTTACAGGGAATTATATTACTAGAGGTTAAAGCGTTGAGTGGTCAGTATTTAACGCGGGACTCTGGGTGTATTGTTGTTCGATATTCTATCTTTACGCAGGGTGCAAATTGGTAAGAACCCTGTTGTCCGATAATCTATCCTTTAGCTGAGGGGAAAATGAGTCGTCAAAACGCCGTGTGTCCTGGGTTTTTGTTGGTTAGCTTGGGTGCATGGGTTATTTGTTATTTTATCACACGAATGGTTTTGCCGTCTCATTTTCCCCTCAGCTTAACATGCGCAACTAGGGTACAAAGAAAATACATTAAGCAAATTTCTAAAAAATTCCGCGTTTTCCGTGTCCCTTCTGCGCCTTCCGCGTTAAATAACTGATCTTTTTTACAAATTCGTCAAAATTCTTTCCTCAACAGTCAAGCAAAATGGCAAGTTCGCGCCATATATAGGTGAGCCTTTTTTAAGGCTCGGGAATACTTTATATGGAGTTTTACATGAATGTAAACAAAAACCACAAAAGCAGCGTTTTCTCGCTGTTGTTCGGCAACCCCGATGTTCTTCGGGAATTGTACTCGGCTATCGAAGGGGTAGATTTACCGCCGGATATACCTATCGATATTAACACACTTTCCAATGTTCTTTACAAGGGAAAGATTAACGATCTATCTTTTTTG
>JAITUR010000102.1 GCA_031286205.1 Treponema sp. | reverse complement strand
AAAAATAAATTTTATAAAAAATAAAAGTTGAGAAGAAGGAAAAACCATTAAAAAATTTTTTGGATTTCCCCCCCCCCCCCCCCCCCCCGATTTTTTTCGCTCCCCGCAGTACGCTTTAGTTTAATTGTAATATTTTTAATTTTATTTTTTGGATGCTTTAGCGACTGGAAAGAAAACGAAGGTACAATAACAATTAACTTGGGCGGAGGAAACAGAGAAAACGCAAGAGCAGCAATGCCGTGGCCGCCCACAGCTCATTCTGGAATATTTGAACAGTTAGAATACGAAATAACCCTGACTCAAGGAAGTGCAAAACATATATTTAATGAAACTGGCATAACATCATTCACAGCTTCTGTTAATACAGGCAATTGGAATGTAAAAGTAGCGGTATATTATCTTGACAAATTGTACGCTCAGGGTTTTAACACTGTTGATGTAAAGCCGAACCAATCAAATCCGGTTTCCATATTGATGGAGCGGTTTATTAACGAGCTTCCCGGAACCATAGAAATTACTACCGTAAGCGGAAATTATTTTATAGGCAATGAATTAACCGCAGAATACAGCGAAAGTATAGATGATATTACCTGGCAGTGGCACAAAGACGATGCAGATATTGACAATGCAAACAGCAGCACTTACACGCCAACTGCTGCCGGAGTTTACACGGTAACTATAAGTCTTGAGGGTTATTATCCCATAACCAGCGATCCTGTTAATGTTACAAATGTAATTACCAGAATTGAGATTGATAACCCGCCAGATAAAACAACATACTATACCGGTGAAGAAATCGATTATACCGGTCTTGTTGTAATAGCAGTTTACACAGACAACACCGAAGAACCCATTGCCCATGAGTTTTTACAATTTACCGGGTTTAATTCAAATTCGGCAGGTTTCCAGACTATTACAGTTACTTACGGAACTTTTGATGCTACACTCACAGTTACCGTGGTTCAATTTATTGCTGTAACAGATATAAGCGGAATACCGGCAAGCATGACCAGGGGAGTTCCCCTGCAATTGAACGGTAGTGTAGAACCGAATAATGCCACGAACAGGGAGCCGATAGTTTGGACAGTAAGCTCTGCGGGAGCAACCGGAGCGACCATCACAGATGGCACGCTTAACGCACCAATTGCCGGAAATCTTACGGTAACTGCAAGTATTGACAATGCTGCGACATTTAATACAGCCTATACAAAAAACTTTAATATTTCCGTAGGGAACCCTTTTGTTACCGGTATTACAATTACAACGCCGCCAACTAAAACAGTATATTTTACCGGTCAAACATTCGATTACAGCGGTATTGTTGTAACTGCAAATTTCAATGACGGCAGCACACAAGATATTAGCAGTTCGCTTACCGCTTCATCGTTCACCGGATTTAATTCTTCTAACCCTGCAGCTTTACAAACCATTACGGTTACTTACAGCGGTTATACTGCAACCTTTAATATCAGTATACAGTCTGTTGCTATTACGGGTATTGTTGTTACTACCCCGCCGTCAAAGACAAAGTATTTTATCGGCGAGGCATTTGATTCCAGCGATATTGTTGTAACTGCGAATTACAATGACGGCAGCTCTAATCCTGTTGGTAATCAATATTTAACTTTTGAGGGATTTAACTCTTCTACCCTTTTTAACAATCTAACTATTACTGTTAAATACAACGACTTTAGCGCTGTATTTACAGTCAGCATTGTTGAGCCTGTATATAGAGTATCCACTCTTGCAGGAAGTACCACTTCCGGATTTGCAAACGCCACAGGAACTGCGGCTATGTTTAACAGTCCAACAGGCATAGCTGTAGATAATAATGGAAATATCTATGTAGCAGATGCCGCGAATCACCGTATTAGAAAGATAACCCCTGACGGAGAAGTTACAACTTTTGCCGGCAGTGGTACAAACGGAAATGAGGACGCCACGGGAACTGCAGCTCGGTTTTCCTTTCCATTTGGCATTGCTATAGATATCGAAGGCAATTATTTCTATGTAGCAGAAGGGTCTAACCGTATCAGAAGGATAACCTCTGACGGAGTTGTTACCAATTTTGCCGGTGGCGGTTCAGCAACAGATACGAACGGCACAGGAACTATGGCTGCTTTTAGCGCACCAACAGGCGTAACTGTGCACAATAATGGTAATATCTATGTAACAGCTCAAACTCATGGTCGTATCAGAATAATAACCCCTGCCGCAGTAGTAACCACTCTTAATAATAACGCTCCTTTTAACTATGGAGGGTTCGAGGACAGTGCAGTACTTACAGCTCAGTTTTTTGCTCCAACAGGCATGGCAGTGGATAAAGATGGAAATATCTTAGTAGCAGACACCTCAAATCACCGTATCAGAAAGATAGACCTTGCTGCCGGAGTCGTTACCACTATTGCCGGTAGTGCATCAGGAAACCAAGACGGCACAGGAACTGTGGCGAGGTTTAATAGCCCAAAAGGCGTAGCTGTGGATAAAGATGGCAATGTTTATGTAACGGATAGGAATAATTACCGTATCAGAAAGATAACTCCTGACGGAGAAGTTACCACTATTGCCGGTAGTGGTACATCAGGGTTCCTTGACGGCACGGGAACTGGGGTTCAGTTCACCTCTCCAGATGCCATAGCTATGGATAAAGATGGCAATATCTATGTAACAGATTCCCATAGTATCAGAAAGATAACGATTGAATACCCGTAGGAAGGAGTGAAAAAGCAAATGGCAATGAACAACACAGAGAGCAAAGCCTACGGACAACAACTCGCGAACCTTTGGTTCGATGCCTGCGTATCCTTCGGATACGATGTCTCCGTGCGAGACTTTTGCGAAATAATTTTAAGGAGAGGTAAACCTTGAATGAAAACCAGCTTTTACAAAAAATCCTTGCGGCGCTTAACCGCCGCAGGTTTGTACTTTATCTTCTTCTCGCTTTCCTTGCAGGCAGTATCTGCACAGGATTTTTCCTCACTGGATACAGATCTGCAAGAGCTGGAAAACTTGATACTCGATACAATCGCCAACACGGAAGAGCAGCAGAAACTATTGGAAGGCGGGCGAATGCCCGCCAGTATAAAAAAATTCCATACCATCGACAAACCACAGGTTTGTCATTGGAAGACTTGAGGCAGAACTTGAACGAGAGCGGGAACTTAATCGCCAGCTACGAGAGCATAATAACCGAGCAAGAGAAATTGCTGGCGAACTTACGGGCACAGCTACACGAAATGTCCGAGACCTACAGACAGCAGTCAGCCTTATCAGCGAAATCAGAACAAAGGTTAAAGTTCTGGAAGACTTTTACAATAATTGGGATCCCAACAGCAGCCCTGATTAGCGGTATAGTTGTTTGGGCGGTGAATTAAGGAGAGGGTTTATTCCTGATCTTCAGAAATTTGAAAAGGGAGAATATGCAAACGGGTTTTAACAGGATTAATGGTAATAATTGCGCCTTGTTCAATAGCAGCGGCATATTGCAGAGATTGCAGAACATCCTCTCTTTCAAGGTAGGGGTAATCGATCAACAGTTCTTCGATAGTTTCCCCCGCGCCAATCTGAGAAAGAATTCTACCAACCGTAAGGCGCATACCACGAATACAAGGCTTACCGCCCATAACACCAGGATCTTGTGTTATCCGGTCAAAATTTTCAATAGTCATCATAAAGGTAAATATAACATAAAAAAAGGAGAAAATCAACAATGAAAATTAAGCATCTGCTTACAGTTATCCTAATCTGCTTTGTATGCGCAAACCTGCCGGCACAGTCGGCAGCGGCGGAGATCGAAATTTTACTTGGAACAAACGCGGTAACATACGCGCAGGCAGCAAGGTTTATTCTGGAAGCATCGGATGTATTTACCACCGCAGACCAAAACGAAGCTTTCCGTTTCGCAATGGAAAAAAATTGGCTGCCAAAAAACGCGCAGGCGGATAATGCCGCTAGACTGGATGCAGTATGTTTACTTTTTATGCAGTCCTTCGAAATTAACGGAGGCATTTTCTATTCGTTGTTTAAAAACTCCCGCTATGCTTTTAGAGAGATGGTGTACAAAAACTTTATTTACGGCAGGATAGACCCCGCAATGAATGTTACAGGAGAAAGACTGCTTTTTTACACAGGCAATATTTTAGCCCATAACGAAAAACACGCAACACCCGCCGGAGAAAACTAACATGAAAAAATTATTAACTTTATTTTTATTATTGATCATACTCCTGCCCGCTTCTATCGGAGCCGGAGACTTCGGGCTTTTAATAAACCAAAACGCCGGGTTTGGAAACTCCGCAGGCGATACCGCTTTCGAATACAGCGCGACAGCCCTCCCGCGATTTTCTTTTCTTGCCGGCGACGCAGGCAGCGTGTTTATCTCGGCAGGTTTAACATTCGAGTATATCAATAACGAAGCTGTCTTTATCCCGGAGCTTATGCGCACAGAACTTTCCATGCTTTTTGGAGCGGTCGGGGTAAGAGCGGGAAGAATCGGATACTCAACCCCAATGCCAATGCTTGCAGACGGACTTTTCGACGGTTTTCAAATTACGCATACTTCAAAAGCGGGGAAACTTGGTATTGGAGCATGGTACACAGGACTGCTCTGTAAAAAAACCCCGAATATTACAATGACAGGAGAAGATGCCGCTATTCATGGTATGCCTATAGACTACAGTAATTTTACAGACACATACTTTGCTTCCAAAAGATTACTTGTATCCGCCGACTGGGAACATCCGTCGGTACTGGAAATGTTTTCGTTAAAGACATCGCTTACAGGGCAATTTGACTTAAATAATTATGATGTAAAATACGACAGCCAGTACCTGACACTAAAAATAGGTATCCCCGCGAACAGTTTTTCCTTTGAACTTGGAGGCAGTCTCGCAATGTCTCAGTCTGATCCTAAAGTAGAAAATACGGCGGACATTGCTCTTGCCGGAGAGCTTGGAATTATCTGCACATTGCCCGGAAGTTTTAGCTCCAGACTTGCCTTTAACATGATTTATTCAAGCGGCAGAATTGGGGGCAGTATAGATACATTTATCCCCATTACTTCAAAGAAATACGGAACTGTATTCCAGTCTAAAATTACAGGGCTTACCGTGCTTTCCCTGGACTACTCCGCCCGTGTTACAGAAAGTCTTGGGTTAAGCCTGACAGCATTGTATTTTATCCGCAACAATTTAATGGAGTACGACACTTATCCGATAAAAGACACGGGCAAAGACGGTAATTTATTGGGCGGAGAATTTTCCGGGCGGTTTGTCTGGAGCCCGTTTTCCGATTTACAATTAATTCTTGGCGGCGGAGCTTTTATCCCCGCTATGGGCAATAATTGGCAGAACAGCAATCCAATTTGGAAAGCTAATTTAACAGTTAGTTTATCTATATAATTATTTTATTACAAGGAGCTAGGTATGAAAAAGTTTATTTTGTTGGTATCAATGTTATCGGTTGCCATATTGTCCGGATTTTCCCAGTCCGGAGTTATCCGCGAAATGACAGGTGCGGTGGATTTAAAACCCGCGGGCGCGTCCGCGTTTACTCCTGCCAGAGCGGGCTCTGCTGTGGCTATGGACACAATCGTATCCACGGGCTTCAAGAGTACTGCGATAATCGCTGTAGGCAACGCGACCATTACTGTACGGCCTCTTACCCGTCTTTCCCTTGCGGAGATTCAAAGCGCGGAAGGTGTAGAAAACCTGAATGTCAGTTTACAGACAGGGCGTGTTCGCCTGGAAGTAAAACCGCCCGCGGGAACAAGGGCAAACGCCGCAGTGCAAAGCCCGAGCGCGACAGCGTCTGTGCGTGGAACGGTGTTTGACATGGACAATGACAGCGTGTTTGTATCGCAGGGTAAAGTTACTTTCGAAGGAAATAATGGTTTTGTACAGACAGTTTCTGCGGGGTTAACAAGCAAAATCGGCAGCGACGGAAGTTCGTCTGCGCCGTCCTCCGCCGAAGACAGCTTAATGCCTCAATCCCCTCCGGGTTCCGGCTTGGCAGGCGAACAGGGCGCATCCGCCGCGGCATCGTCCTCGGGAAATATGTCGCTCGAGTTTAAGTGGTTTGTCGAGTAATTCCTGATAAATTGTCAGGATACATTCACAAGGCGTTCTTTTAGAATCCGCATTACCTCATAAAAAATGATGCCGAAAAGTGCCTTTTCAAGACAACTTTTTTTAGGTAGAATTAAGGTAATATGCGTATCCTAAAAGAAGGAATTCCGTTTATTTTACTATCCTTACTGGTGTCTGTTATACTGGTAACCGTATCTTTTTTTATTCCCCGGAATATCAATATTATTTGTTTTGCTGTTGGCGCGCTTTCGTTTATTTTTGCCTTGTTTTGCGTTCTTTTCTTTCGGGATCCAAAAATTACAATTACCTGCGAAGAGGGTGTTATTTTGTCCCCCTGTAACGGGACGGTTATGGAAATAGCGGAAGATAACGGAATGCAGGTTATCCGTATTTTTCTGTCGGTTTTTGATGTTCATTTGCAGCGATCGCCTGTAAGCGGAACTATTACCAATGTTGTTCATAAAGACGGAAAATTTCTTGCCGCCTGGAATCCGCGTGCGCATATAGAAAATGAACAAAATATTTTTACAATTCAGGGCGATGGCGCGAATACAAAAGATAATGTTTATATAGTACAGCAAATAGCGGGGCTTGTAGCCAGACGATGTGTCTCGTGGGTTAAAGCCGGAGATAATATAAAAGCAGGGGATAAAATAGGTATGATTAAGTTCAGCTCTCAGGTGGATTTACACCTGCCCAAAACGGCGGTAATTGCGATTAAACCCGGCGACAAAGTTAAAGCGGGAATAACTATAGCGGCAAAAAAATGAAAATAAAAAACAGAAAAGTTAGAGAAAAAAGACCGCGGACAAAAAGACGAATAAAAATCCCCATAAAAAAAGAAGAGCTAAAAAAAGGAATTTATATATTACCGTCGCTTTTTACCTGCGGGAACATGAGCTTGGGAATACTTTCTATTTTATCTTCGGTTAACGGCGATTATATAAGGGCAGCATGGTTTTTAATTGGCGCGCTTGCCTGCGATATTCTCGACGGCAGGATTGCAAGAATGACAAATACAACAAGCGTGTTCGGAATGCAGCTTGATACTTTAAGCGATCTTGTCTCCTTTGGAGTAGCCCCCGCAATGATGATATATATGCTGGCGCTTAAACACATGGGAAATATTGGCATTGCAATTGCCGTGTTGTTTGTACTTTGTTCTGCGCTTCGGCTTGCGCGGTTTAATACATTGTCCCAAACCGGAGAAATTCACAAACATTTTGTGGGGCTTCCCACTCCGGCATCGGCAGGCGTTATTATTTCTTTTGTATTAAGCTATGAACTTTTAACCCCGGAAGAAGTATCATTTAGATTTAAAACAATTCCCGTGTTAATGGAAGCAATGCCCAGCTTTTTTAAGTTTATGCCAATAGTAATGGTAGTGCTTTCGTTTTTAATGGTTTCCAATGTTCCGTATTTATCGTTTAAAAAAATGAAGCTAACAAAGGTAAGAACTATAGAGCTTTTGGCAGTGCTTATTGTTTTAATTATATTAATAATTGTGTACCCCCAGAATGTTATTTTTTTAATTTACTTTGTTTATGCTGTATCCGGATTGTTGTCGTATATAATTCGATTTTTTATTAGAAAAAAGAATAAGCAAAATGCGTTTGTCTCCAACGATAAAACAGAAAAGGCGGAAGAAAATGAAATGTAATCCTGCAAATCCGCAAGAGGGCGGTAAAATTGATATTTGGGAAGAAACATATCCCGTTCGTTTTGGCGCGATAGATAAATCGGACAGGCTTACTCTGGATACGGTTTTTAATTATTTTCAGGAAGCGGCAATAAGCCATGCGGAAAATCTTGGAGTAGGGCGGGAAGCAATGGCGCAGACAGGTCAGGGCTGGGTGCTTTCGCGGCTTACGGTTTTAATTAACAGACGCCCAAAATATTGCGAAACTATCACTGTTCGAAGCTGGCCAAGAGGGGGCGAAAAACTTTTTGCCATGCGTAATTTTGACATCCGCGATAAAGATAATATTCCGGTTGTTGCCGCAAAAAGCGCATGGATTATTGTTGATATAGAAAAACGGCGTCCATTGCGTCCGCAATTCATAATGGATCAACTGCCTCAGAATGATGGGATAGATACCATTCCTTCGGAAGCAAATGCTGTTGCGGGTCTTCCCGAACGCGGTAATTTAACAAAAGCCGCAGAACAAAAAGCGCTTTACACCGATATTGATTTTAACGGTCATGTTAATAATGTCAGCTATATCAAATGGATAGAAGATACCTTAGACCCGCTGCTTCTGGAAAATGCAGATAAAATACGCATGGATATTAATTATTTAAGCGAGGTTCTTCTTGGCGAAGACATTGAACTTTTATCTGCAAAAATAGAAGACACAGACTGCGACCACGCTTTTGCTTTTGAAGGCAGAAGAAAAGAAAACGGACAAGCAGCATTCAGGGCGGAACTGCGGCTTTCTTCGTGCTGTTGAAAATTGCTCTTAGAAAGTATAGGCTAAAGAGATAATTTATGGAAAAAGAAGCAGAAAAAACAAGCTCTGTCCCTCAAACAGCAGCATCACTGGTAAAAAAAAGTTCAGCTCTGTCCCTCCTAACTCTGGTTTCCAGGGTCTTGGGGCTGCTCCGAGAAATGACAAAGGCAAGTTTTCTTGGCACTACTGCTCTTTCGGATGCTTTTTCCGTAGCTTTTTTGCTGCCAAATCTGTTCCGCCGTCTTTTTGCTGAAGGCTCAATCGCAGTTGCATTCATTCCTACCTATAAAGAACACCTTCTGGAAAACAACCGAGAAAAAACCCGGGAATTTTTATCGTGCATTTTTACCTTTTTAACATTTTTTGTTACATTAATGGTTGTTGCGGGAATCCTTGTTGCCCCGTTTCTTGTTCGTCTTTTTGGCGTGCAAGAATATAATGA
This sequence comes from Treponema sp., assembly GCA_031286205.1. Classification (GTDB taxonomy): domain Bacteria; phylum Spirochaetota; class Spirochaetia; order Treponematales; family Breznakiellaceae; genus WQXQ01. The sequence goes on along the minus strand of JAITUR010000102.1, from coordinate 20,910 downwards.
AACCGTATTTTTAACCAGAGTCATGTTCCCCTTTCTTGGGTTTATTTCGCTTGCAGCTCTTTTTCAGGGAGTATTAAACAGCCTTCATATTTTTACACCATCCGGACTTGCTCCTATATTACTGAATATTATTACTATTCTTAGCACTTATTTTTTAAGTCGATACACTGCCAACCCCGCCCGTGCGATGTCCATTGGCGTTCTTGTCGGCGGGTTTCTTAGCATGGCAATTCAACTGCCTTTTGTAATTAAACAGGGACAGAGCTTCTTTTTTACCAGCCTGAAACGGGCAATCAGCAACCCTGGAACCCAAAAGGTTCTTCGATTAATCAGTCCTACGATAATTGGTATGGCTGCGTACCAGATAAATGATCTTGTTTCCACCGCCTTGGGAGGGCGTGCGGGTGAAGGAGTTGTATCAAGCCTTCAATATTCACTACGCCTTCAGGAGTTAATTCTAGGCGTATTTGCAGTTTCTATAGGGACAGTGCTGCTTCCAAGTCTTGCAGAATATGCTAAATCTTCACAATGGGAAGCCTATAATAAACGGCTTCTTTCATCAATTAACATAATTACATTGATCACAATCCCCATTACTTTTTTTGCTCTTGCTCAGGGACAGAGCTTAATACGACTTTTATTCCAAAGCCGCAGTTTTGATGAAACCTCTGTTCAGCTTACCTTGTCGGCGTTTACCTTTCATATGCTTGGCATGTTTTTTATCGCCCTTAATCGTATTCTTGCTCCGGCTTTTTATGCACAAAGCGATACAAAATCACCAACCATAGCCGGAATTATCTCGATGATTGTTAATATCATCCTTGCAGCGGTGTTAGTTGGGCCTATGCGCGGAGCAGGAATTGCTTTAGCTCTGTCCCTCGCTAGTGCTGTAAATACCTTTTTATTGCTTGTTTTTCTTAGAAAAAACCCAAATATTACCTTGGATTCTAGCTCTGTCCCTATCTATGTATTAAAAATAATCATAATTGCCGGATTAGCAGTTATCCCTATACATTATCTATCCCCAACTATAGAGGCATTTTTTGCAAATAAAGGTCGATTTATATCTTACGGTATTCCGTTGGGCATCAATTTATTTGTCTTTTTATTTATTGGGATTGCTTTGCTTGTTGTAAGCAGAGATAGGTATTTAAACTCTCTGGTAAATATGTTCAAAAAAAGGGGTAGGTGATGGGGACAGAGCTCAAAATTCCTATTGTAGTTCTCGTCGGTCGTCCAAATGTAGGAAAATCCACCCTATTTAACCGCCTTTTAAGAAAACGCAAAGCAATAACCGACCCAACGCCGGGAGTTACCCGCGATCCAATCGAGGCCGATTGCTTAATTAACGAAAAACCGCTGCGGCTTATCGATACGGGCGGTTATAAACTTGCAGATTGCGACGAAATGGATCGATTGGTAGTTGCAAAAACCCTGGAAACAATCAAAAGGGCGGATTTAATTGTTCTTTTACTCGATGCAGATGACATAACAAGCGAAGACGAAGAATTCATCGAGCGTTTACGCCCATATCGTGACAGATTAATTGTTGCAGTCAATAAAACCGAAGGAGGCCGAAAACAAGCCGATGCCTGGAATGTTCTAAGTTACGGCTTTGATAAAATTTTCTTAATTTCTGCTGAACACGGCGATAATATCGGCGAGCTTCAACAAGAGATCCTTGAGCGGCTTAAAAATGAGGGACAGAGCTCAAGTAATAGCTGCCGTTTGCATGGCGACAATGACGGCGACAGGGACAGAGCTCAAATTTCAATCCGCATTGCTCTTTTAGGAAAGCCAAATACGGGTAAATCTACATTATCCAACCGATTAACCGCAACAGACGCATCTATTGTGAGCTCTGTCCCCGGAACAACCAGAGACACTATCGAAGGTACTTTCCGCTGGAAAAACGGCGGACAAACATATGACTTTACCATTCTGGATACAGCGGGTATTCGTCGAAAAACAAAAGTTACAGAAAATATCGAATATTACTCGGTTAATCGTGCGATAAAGACAATTAACGATACAGATATTGTTGTTTTAATGATCGATGCAGAGGAAGGATTGACCGATCAGGACAAAAAAATTGCAGCTCTTGCCCATGACAAAGGCAGAGGTATCATTTTGGCATTAAATAAGTGGGACATTATGCCCCAGCAAAAAAATTCCTTTAATACAGTATCTGACAGAATACGCTTCCTTTTTGGGCAGATGGAATATGCCCCCATTATTCCCATAAGCGCGAAAAAAGGGACAGGCATCGATAAATTACTGGATACAGCGGTAAAAATGTATGAACAGCTTAATACATCCATTACAACAAGTCAGCTAAATCAAGCGCTGGAACGATGGATGATTGAATATCCGCCGCCCTCAGGTCCGCAGACACGCTTTAAAGTCAAATACGCCGTGCAAAAATCCGCAAATCCTGTTCACTTTATCTTGTTTGCATCTCGTACAAAAGCAGTCAATAACTCATATATTTCTTATTTACGCAATAAAATCCGTAAAGAATTGGGTTTTTCGCTTATTCCTATCCATATCGATTTAAAAAGTTCGCCGGGCAAAGAAAGAAAGAACCTGTAATGGGAACAGGGCTTGAATTTTATCCATCTTCAAGCCACAATTAACTTATGAACCTTGCAAATAAAATTACATTATTCAGAATAATCCTTGCGCCGGCTTTTTTTGTTGTTTATCAACTGCCCGGTTGGATTCCGTCATGGTTCAGCAATGGCGCAATATGGACAGTTCCTGTTCTTTGGCTTATTTTTATCATTTCGGAAATAACCGATTTATTGGACGGAATAGTCGCCCGCAAATTCAATCTTACCTCCGACCTTGGAAAGCTGCTGGACCCCTTTGCCGACACCATCATGCAGATTACCTGTTTTATCTGTTTTGTAATGGACGGCTATCTTCCCGCGATTCTTTTCCTGCTTGTTATCTATCGCGAGTTTGGCGTTCTTCTTCTTCGCAATCTTATGATGAAAAAAGGAATCGCAATGGGAGCCAGCATGACCGGAAAAGTAAAAACCGTATTGTATATTGTTGCTGCCGGATTTGTCCTGGCTGCGGAAAGCATTTTGCGTATTAGGGCAGCCCATAATATTTTTGCTATTATATATAGATATTTTGTAATTGGTGCAAACATACTTTTTGGAATAGCCATTATTTTTTCGATAGTGTCTTTTATCGAGTATTGTTTGGTTGTTAAAAAATCCGGAAAGAATGATTAAAAGAAAATTCAGCGCTCCCGGAAGAACGGAGCTTGCAGGAAACCATACGGATCACAATAACGGAAAAGTAATCGCAGCCGCCATTCAACTGGAAAATATCGCAACAGTTCAAAAAACCGATGACAACATAGTTTATTTTTGTTCGACAGGATTTTCCGATGCAAAAGTAAATTTAAATAATATTGATGCCGATCCAAAAGAAACAGGAACAACCGAAGCTTTAATCCGGGGAATTGCCGCAGAATTTGTAAACAGAGGGCGCAAGATAGGCGGGTTTACAGCTAACGCTGTTTCCACCGTGCTTCCCGGTTCCGGTTTATCGTCATCGGCTGCGCTGGAGATGCTGTTGTGCCGGATTTTTGAATCGTTGTACAATGACGGATCTTTGGACGCTGTAGAAATGGCGCAGATTGGACAAACAGCGGAAAACCTCTATTTTGGAAAACCTTGCGGACTTATGGATCAGCTTGCCTGTTCTGTCGGCGGCACTATTGCCATCGATTTTAAAGATTCAAAGCAGCCGCAAATAAAGAAAATTAATTTTGATCTTGCCGGCGCGGGTTATATCCTCTGCGTAGTAAACACAGGCGGAAGTCATGCAGATTTAACTGCCGATTACGCCGCAGTCCCGCAAGAAATGAAAAAAGCCGCAGCGTTTTTCGGTAAATCCGTTTTACGCGAAATCGATAAACAAACCCTTCTTGATAATGCCGCCGAAGTGCGAAAAACTTTAGGAGACAGGGCTTTTCTTAGAGCACTGCACTTTTTTAACGAAAACGAAAGAGTCGATGCCATGACATCCGCGCTGGAAAAAAAGGATCTACCAGCATATTTAGAAAATGTGAACGAATCCGGCGACTCTTCCTGGCAACTTCTGCAGAATGTTTTTTCGCCTTATCAACCGCAGGAACAGGGAATAGCCGCCGCTCTTGCGCTGACCAAGAACTTCTTTAAAAAGCAATCGCTGAACAAAACCGCATGCCGTGTACACGGCGGCGGATTTGCCGGCACTATTCAAACATACATCCCGCTTGATGCAATGGACAAATACCGCGCTTGTATAGAATCTGTTTTTGGCGAGGGAGCCGTAACCCCGCTTCAAATAAGACAAACCGGTGCAATAGAGGTTAATTAAGCCAAGAGGGGGAATCGAACCCCCGACCTGTACATTACGAGTGTACTGCGCTGCCAACTGAGCCATCTTGGCAAGGTATCAATTTAATATAACATAAAAACAAAAAAAAGAAACCTGACTACTTACAAAGTAAGTAGTCAGGCGCCTTTCCGAGAGACATCTTGTCCGACCGCTTACAAAGTAAGCGGCCAAACAGTATCCGCAGTTTACTGCAGAAGCGACAGAACCGCCTGACCCCTGTTGTTGGCTTGTGCCAGCATAGCTGTACCAGACTGTGAAAGAATCATGTTGGTGGTGTACTTGACTGTCTCATGTGCCATGTTAGAGTCACGGATACGGGACTCGGATGCCTGCATATTTTCTGCTCCTACATCGAGGCCACGAACCACATGTTCAAGGCGATTTTGGTAGGCGCCAAGATCGGCACGCTGTTTGTTGACGATCTTTAACGCTCTGTCAAGAGTTCCAATGGCACGATTGGCACCGTCCGGAGAGGACAGTGTAATGAAAGTATCGTCACCGACATTGCGGATCCCAAGACCCTTCGCTGTCATAGTGCCGATATGTACTTGTGTTCTTTGATCCATATTAGCTCCGATATGGAACCACATAGATGCTGTAACCACATTTTCGCCGATAGGTCTGCCGAAACGGCCAGTCAACAGATTCATTCCGTTAAACTGTGCGTGAGATGCAATCCTGTCTACTTCTGCTACAAGCGAAGAAACTTCGACCTGGATGTACAAGCGATCTTCGTCGGAATAAATTCCGTTCGATGCCTGAACTGCTAATTCACGCAGACGCTGGAGAATATCCTGCGATTCTTGCAGATAACCTTCTGTAGTTTGAATGAACGAAATACCGTTCGCGGCATTTGTAGATGCCTGATTCAAACCACGAATTTGCGAGCGCATCTTTTCAGATACTGCAAGACCCGAAGCATCATCACCGGCGCGATTAATGCGCATTCCGCTCGACAGTTTTTCCATATTTTTATCCAGATAAACCTGGGTAACCTTGAGGGACCTGTCGGCAAACATTGCACTTAAGTTGTGATTGATTATCATAATTCACTCCTTTGGCTTTTTTCGGCGCCGCCGTTTAATACGGTTTATGCGCCGCGGCTTCCATGCCGTTGTAAAAACGATTTGGAAATTTGCGTATAACAAACTTCCGTGTGCCATTTGTTCGATTGCCATAAAGAAGTCAACCGAACATGGAACCCTCGACCCACCGTTCCCGGAAGGGTGAGGATACCCGGATAGATCATGGATTCCCAACGGGTTCATAAATCTTTCCGGCAAAGGGAACTCTTGCGAGAGTTTTCCCTTTTCATTATAAATATCGGAATAAGAAAAAATTGCTTTAGCTTTATATTGGGGTGGAAAGAAGTATTAATATAAACTAAAATTAAAATATGAATGATTTTCTTTCGACCCAGGTGGATCTTATCCGCGAAGTTTTTCATTATCAAAGCCGGTTTGAAGGCTCCACTATGGTTTTTAAAATTGATTTTCCCGTAACAGAGGAACCGGGTTTTCCGGGTCTTGTAAAAGATCTGGCTTTACTTGCAAAAACCGGTTTTAAGGTAATAATCGTTCCGGGCGTAAAGGAAAATATCGATGCGGTTTTTAAGCGGCAAAGTATCGAATCGAACTATACAACAACAAACGATTTTCCAATCCGCATTACGACTAAAAAATCGATCCAATTTGTGGAAATGGCAGCTTTTAATGCGGCAAGTAAATTTATGACATTTCTTTCCGGCAGCAGGGTGGATGCGGTTATCGGTAATTTTGTACGGGCAAGGGGGCTGGGCGTTATTAATGGTATCGATACAGAACATACAGGCACTGTAGATAAAATTTACACCGATTCTCTTGACAGAGTCCTAAATCTGGGCATGATACCTATTTTACCCTGTATTGGCTGGAGCCCTTCCGGGAAGCCGTATAATGTCCCCAGCGATGAAATTGCCCTTGCGGTTTCCAAGGCTCTTGGCGCGATTAAGCTGTTTATAGTATCAATAAACAAGCTCTGTCCCCCGATTCTTCCGGAAAACACAGAAATACGGTCGGACGGCAGTATAATACGGCTAACCCCCGAACAGACGGAGGAGTTGATTACAAAAAATTCAAGCTCTGTCCCTTTAGGGGAGTTTAAACTGGCATTAAAAGCCGGCCGGGCGGGTATCCATAGAGTACATATAATCGACGGCAGGGAAGAAGGAATTGTCCTTAAAGAGCTTTTCTCTAATCTGGGTGCGGGAATCATGGTTTATAATGATGAGTATGACTCCGTACGGGGCATCCATTCCAAAGATTTGCCGGATATTTTACGGCTTATGGAACCTTTAATGCAAAAAGGCATCTTAATCCGGCGGACTCCGGAGGATATTCAGGAAAAAAAGGCCGATTACTCCGTTTTAGTGATAGACGGCTCTATCCGCGCCTGCGGAGCTTTGCACGACTGGGGCGAAAAACAAGGAGAAATTGCCGCTGTTGCCACAGACCCGCAGTATACAGACCTTGGTCTTGGCAGTAAAATTATTGGCTATTTAATCGAAAAAGCGCGAAAAATCGGCATGAAGCGGGTTTTTGTATTAACCACCCAATCTCAGGACTGGTTCGAAGGTTTAGGCTTCAAAGAAGTTAATATTGATACCCTGCCGGAAAAGAAAAAAAATATGTACGACTCGGGGCGAAAAAGCAAGGTTTTTGCGTTAAATTTAAGCTCTGTCCCCGCTTAAGGTAAGATTTTCATGTCTAGAACCATTATTTATTCAGCTCTGTCCCTCAGATGCCGTCCTTCAGGCGAATCCAACAGCGAGGTTACTCTATTAACCGCCGAAGAGGGAATTATCAAGGCTACGGTGTTTGGCGGGGCAAAAAACAAGCTGCGTTCCCATTCTTCTCCGTATAATTCCGGGCAGGTGTGGATTTACCGCGATCCTGCCAAAGAGCATCGAAGTTTAAGCGATTTTGATGTCCGATCATGGCGGCCGGGACTGCGGGAGCTTTATGAACGCACTATGGCGGCCTGTGGAATAGCGGAAACTATCCTTGCTTCCCACGGCGGCGGCGGGGAATGGAGTAAAGCTCTGTCCCTTGCAGAGAAGGCTCTGGACACTCTGGAGACCGCTGACGAAGAAAAATGCGAGCGAATTTTAGTCCGATTTTTATGGCGTTGGATAGAATTTTTGGGTATTCAGCCCGAATTTTGGGATTCGCTTGCATATCAACAGCCGCAGGGTTCGAATTTCGAGGGACAGAGCTCGAATTTATATCAAAAATCCCTGGCGGCTACCAAAGCCTTAGTTACAGGCATCATGTCTGATGTCATCGGAAAGCGCCTGTCCAGCTGGGATTGGTAAGCTCTGTTCCTCGAATCCCAAAGGACGGGGTTGTTGATTTTCTTCAATATATGGGCTATCGTTAATCCACATGAACTGGCAAAAAAAAGACATTCCCCCCGAGCTTGTCAAGGAAATTTCATCAAAATATGGCTGCGATCTACTGACAGCCTCGATACTCGCCCGGAGAGGTTATACTTCCGGCGGGGCTATACGCTATTTTTTGGAAGATGATATTACATCCTTGCACAACCCTTTTGCTCTTGACGGCATGGAAGATGCAGTTGAACGCATACTTGCGGCAAAGGACGAAGGCGAGAAAGTTCTGGTTTTTGGCGATGGTGATGTCGATGGAATTACGGGGACAGCTCTGCTTGCCGGTTTTATGGAAAGCATGGGAATAGATGTTACATGGCGAATCCCCACCGGAGACGAAGCTTATGGTTTAAGCATGGATGCCGTCGAGGATTTTGCCGCAAAAGACGGCACTCTTATTATTACAGTTGACTGCGGCATTTCGCAATTTACGGAAATAAAACGGGCTAACGAATTATATATCGATGTAATTGTAACCGATCATCACGAGCCGCAAGAGGAATTGCCGCCTGCGCTTGTCATTCTTAATCCAAAAATGAAAGATTCTTCCTACCCATTCCGCGATCTTTCCGGCTGCGGTGTTGCATATAAACTTGTATGCGCGCTCCGTTATGCGCAAACCAGCGAATTGTATAATCAGCAAATTTGTCTTCTTAACACAAGACCCGCAAACGATTCCTGGATTATAGAAATTGCAAAAATGCGAAACTTAATGATTACGCGTACATTAACAGAAACCATAGTACCGGGAATGGTATCGATTACCAATACAAGACTTCCCGCCTTTTTGGAAGGTCAGCAGATTTTTGTTTGGGATGCGCAGCTTTGTAAACAAACCTTTGCCAGCCTTTTTGGCAAGGGCGTAGAAATTGGAATGTTGGATATTTCTTCGCAGATTGGAAAAGAAATTCCGCAGGCATCCGGTCTTAGCCTTCTTCGTATTAAAGAACTTTCTAAAATTGCAAAATATTCTGACAAAGAATTAACAGAGCTTGATGTCTTCGCAAATCTTTTTACAAGTTATGCAAAACTGCGGGAAAATCGCGCGGAAAAAAATGCATTGTCAAAAGAAGAAAATACGGATATACAGCTTGCCGCCCTTGGCACTCTTGCGGACATAATGCCAATTATAGACGAAAATAGGATAATCGTACGCAGGGGACTTGAATCTTTAAAGAAAAACCCAAGGCATGGCCTTTTGCAGCTTCTTCAGAAACTGGATTTAACAGGACGGCATTTTGATACAAAGGATATTTCGTGGAAATTGTGTCCCGTAATAAATGCAGCACGGCGCATGGACAGTGCTCAAACAGCGGCAGAATTGTTTTTTGAAAAAAACCCCGCTAAAAGAGATAAACTTGCCGCAGAACTTGTATCCATGAATGAAAAACGCAAAAGTTTAGAAGAAGACACATGGGTTATTGCCGAACCTCTTGCCTATAAAAGCTTAAAAGAATTCGACGAAAAACTTGCAATTGTTTACAGCGAAAAAATCAACAAAGGAGTAGCCGGACTGGTTGCACAAAGAATTGTGCGTACTTTTAATGTTCCGGCAATTGCAGTTTCGTTAGGCGAAGAAATTTATACAGGGTCTCTTCGCTCTGCAAGAGGTTATAATATTTGTTCGCTTCTGGAACAGTGCAGCGATTTATTTTTGGATTTCGGAGGGCATCAAGCGGCAGGCGGTTTTAGCCTGAATGCGAATAACTGGGATTCTTTTTTGGAACGCCTTGGAAAAATACCGCAAACTATCGAATTCGAAACACAATCCGCGGAAGAATGTATTAATATTGATGCTGAACTGCCGCACGATTTTCTTTCGCCGGATATTTTAAAAATTATAGAAATTTTCGAACCTTACGGCAAAGACAACGAACATATTGTTTTTTTATCTAAGAATATAATTATAAACGAAATAAACTTTGTAGGAAAACCCGACGCAAAACATTTAAAGATGATTCTTGAAGCTGGAAAATTCAAATGGCCTGCACTTTATTGGCAAAGCGCGGAACGGGTACATAACAAAGAGTTTGGCCTTAACGACAAAGTTGATATTGTTTACAATATTACCCGCGAATATTACAAAGGAAAACAAACTCCGCGAATGATGATTTTGGATTTAAGGAAAAGTCAATGACAAGGCGTGCAAATAAGACGAGATCCTTACGGCATTCAGTATCAATCTTAATAATTATTTTTTTCCTGCTTTCCTCGGCTTCCGCCTGTGCCCAGCTTAAATATGCGGTTATTCCGGAAAATCCACGCCCTGGAGATCCTATAACGATTGGCGCAAACAGCGGGGTTACAGAAGTGCTTTTATTTGTAAACGACAAGCAGGTGGGAAAAGCGCCCTTCTTTTATATACCCGGGGAAAGAGACCTTCCGGGTTTTATTGCTGCGGTAATTACAGTCCCGTCAACAATAGACAGCGGCAATGTTGTTATCAAACTGAACAATGCAAATGGGCAGACGGCAGCGGAAATCCCAATCGAGTTAACGCCAAGAGAATTTTTGTCAGAGGTTATTCATCTGGATCCTGTAAACACGGGAATAAGAACAGACCCCAGCCCCGAAAGAACGCAGCAGGCAAATCATCTTTGGCAAATTTTAATTACAACGGGGGATCAGATTTATCATACAGGGCCGTTTCTGCCTCCGACTACCGCAACAAGAAGAACCAGCTTTTTTGGCAGCCGCCGTATTTTCCAATATTCAACGGGGGGCAGGGACACATCGATTCATGCGGGGGTTGATTTTGGCGTACCAACGGGAACCCGTGTAGACGCGTGCGGAGCCGGCAAGGTTGTTCTTGCCCGTACAAGGATTGTTACCGGAAATTCGGTGGTTTTAGAACATGGTCCCGGCATTTATTCGTTGTATTATCATCTGGACAGACTTAATGTAAGCGAGGGCGATATGGTTCAAACCGGCGATCTTTTGGGCTACTCGGGCTCGACAGGGCTTTCCACAGGCCCGCACTTGCATTGGGAAGTACGGGTAAATGCGGAAAATACCGATCCGGACGCTTTTGTAGAGCGCCAGATTATTGACAAAGATTTATTAATCCGTAAAATGTATAATAGATAAGGAAAAAAGGGGGTGATTTACTTTGGCTCATATTACTGTCGATGACAGCGAAATGCTCGAAAAAGCCATTAAGCGTTTTAAGCGCATGGTGGAAAAAGAAGGCATTATCCGCGAATTCAAAAAGCGGGAATACTTCGAAAAACCCTCGACTATTTTAAATAGAAAGAAAAAGGCTAACGCCCGTAAGTTAATGAAAAGAAGCCGTAAAGGTAAGGGTGAATTTTAAATTATTCCCCCTATCCCTGACAGCTTTAATACTTATATCTGTTTCTTGCCTTTCTTATGTTGATTCAACAACAGATACTGTTCGTGCATTTTCCGCTGTCGAAACCGTAAAACCGGAATGGCAGTCTCTTGCAAATGGTGTGGATTACCTTCATGGTAAAATTAATTCTCCCCGTATGGAATTTTGGGCGGCAAGAATCGATCTTAACGCGCCGGATGTAAGCATTGTAATAAACAGCGATGCCGGCACTGTTTCCGACTTTGTCCGCAGCAATAATTTAATTATGGGAATTAACGCTTCTCCTTTTGACGAAAATCGTAAAAACATGGGACTGGTTGTTTCCGGCGGCTCCATGATTAACAATCCTGTCAGCCGTTATGACGCGCTTGTTTTTTACAAAAACGGACAAGCCATAAAAGCGGAAATTGTAAGCCAGGCGGACTTTATTTTAACGGCGAATATCAATAATGCCGTTGGCGGGTATCACCGGATTTTAGATTCTGCTAATCCTGCCCCTAGAACTTTTCGCGAAGGAACTGTCTCTGCGCAAAGACATCCAAGGAGCGCCGCAGGAATTTCGCATAATGGCAGTATGCTTTATTTGCTTGTAATTGACGGCAGAAGATCGGGCAGTACCGGTGCAACAGAGCTAGAGACCGCCTTGCTCTTGCATGCCCTGGGAAGCACAGAAGGAATTAATCTTGATGGCGGCGGCTCCAGCACCCTTGCCATTCGTTACCGCGACGGCACTGTCAGGGCGGTTAATACGCCGGGCGGACTTGGAAGGGAACGGCCGGTAGCCGGTTGTATCGGTATTAATCTTTCCACGGAAAAATAAAGTTTTTAAAAGTTCTATGCCCTGTTCTTTCGCGTTCTTCGACCAGCAGTTCTTCCCACGGAATTTTCTTTCGATTTGCTCCGGGATTGGCTTCCAGCCAATCGTATTTTAAAAGGCGCAGCCGCAAGGCTTCATCGATATAAAGAATAATGCCCGCAGGACCGGGAATGATAATAACAAACAAAAGGAATGGCACTACAAGCGGAAGAAGAATAACTATCAAATTATGAATAAACAAGAAAAATGAAAAGCCGGAGTTGTCCAAAGATATTACCATACATTTTTTAAAGGACTTTCCTATCTTGCCGCCCAGCCGGGTGTAAACGGAAAAATAAAACTGAAAAGAAATTATTCCAAAAACAGTTAACCAAAAAACAATTGCCGCCAGAATAAGTCCAAAGCCGGATTCTATGCTTAAGTAAAACGGTAAAATAATGGTTGCTACGATAAACAGAAAAAACACAAACAGACCCATTACAAGCCCCGCTTTCCATGTGTATTTAAAACTGCCAAAGAATTTGGCAAACCCAAAGGTAGAGTAGTCTGAGATCGAACTCATTGAATACGAAGCTGCTGCAAGATAAATGGAACACGCCAATATCCCAATACCGGTTAACGCCATCTCCAGAGGCAATGAATTAATCCCCAGGATTTCCATAAGCCCCGGCAGGAAAATTGGGGTTGCGGCAACAAGCAGGAAGCCCAGGTTAAGCATAACCACCTTGAACATATTGTCCCAAAAATCATATAAAGTTTTTTGAAGTAAAAAGCCTATCATTATTGAATAATAACATATTTTTTATGTATAATAAACCCCAGAGGTATTACATGGTAGTAATGAAGTTTGGGGGCAGCTCTGTAGCAGATGCCGCCCGTATTCGTCATGTAGCGGACATTATAAAGTCTCAGCTTTTAAGGAAGCCGGCAGTGGTATTGTCCGCAATGGGAGACACAACAGATCATCTATTGGAAGCCGCAGATAAAGCCTTAAAAGAAGGCAAGGTTGATATTAGCGACGTAGAAAAGCTGCATACAACGACAATAAAGGCGTTAAAGCTTGGTGTTCAAAAAGAAATAGCCGCTCTTTTGGATGAGCTTGCACGATTGTTATCCGGCATTGCTTTAATTAGGGAGCTTACTCCCCGTACCAAGGATTATTTGGTTTCGTTCGGAGAAAGACTTTCTGTTCGCATTGCGGCAGGTTATTTAAAATCGATTGGTGTTAACGCAAAGGCATTTGACGCTTTTGATTTAGGTTTTCTTTCGGATTCCAATTACACCAAAGCAGAGCTGCTAAAAGAAAGCTGGGATTTAATTCCGCAGAAAATACTTCCTCTTATTAAGGGTAATGTAGTTCCAATTATTACGGGGTTTATTGCCAAAGACGAGAAGGGAACTATTACCACTCTTGGGCGTGGCGGATCCGATCTTTCCGCTACAATGATTGCTGCTGCCTGCAAAGCAGACGAAGTACAGGTATGGAAAGATGTCGATGGAATTTTAACGGCAGATCCGCGTATTGTAAAAAACGCAAAACCTGTAGAAAGCGTAACTTATGAAGAAGCCGCCGAGCTTGCATATTTTGGCGCGCAGGTGCTTCATCCAAGAGCAATGCAGCCGTGCATGAAAACAGGAACACCTGTTGTTGTAAAGAATTCTTATAATATCGATGCTCCGGGTACAAGAATAGAACCTGTCGCTGCAGGTATTGTAAATAAAAGACCGCCTGTCCGCGCAATTACATCGCGCCAAAAAATTACCCTTGTGGATATTGTGTCTACAAGGATGCTGGGGCAGTACGGTTTTTTAGCCGAAGTTTTTTCCGTATTTGCTCGATATAATATATCTATAGATATGGTTGCCACAAGCGAAGTATCGGTCTCTCTTACTTTGGATACGGCTTATGATCTTACAGAAGTAAAAAAAGAGCTTGGCAAAATTGCAAGTATAGAAGTAAAAACCGGAAAGGCTATAGTATCAATCGTGGGGAATGTAAAAAGATCTTCGGAGATTCTTGCAAGGGCGTTTAGAACCTGCCAGTTTATCGGCGTAACTGTGCAAATGGTATCGCAGGGGGCAAGCAAGGTAAATATCAGTTTTATTGTAAACGATACCGAAGCGGCAGAAACTGTCAAAGCTCTTCATATAGATTTTTTTGACAAACTGGAAAGGAATTAATTATGAGAATTGCGCTTATTGGTTATGGAAAAATGGGCAGGATGATCGAGCAGGTTGCTCTTGCCCGGGGGCATGAAATTGCCGCAATTGTTGATCCTGTTCTTGGAAAAACTTTTGCAGATATAAACCCCGCCAATATCGATGCGGCTATCGAATTTTCCAGACCGGATGCGGCAGTTGATAACATTATCGCACTGGCACAAAGAAAAATTCCAACTGTCGTAGGAACTACCGCATGGCAAAACCGTATGGACGAAGTTCGTAAAGCGGTGGAAGATGCCGGCAGCTCATTGCTTTGGGCATCGAACTTTTCTATTGGGGTTAATATTTTTTATAGGGTTGCATGGTATGCCGCAGAGATGTTTAACAAAATTACGGAATACGATGTAGGCGGTTTTGAAGCGCATCATAATAAAAAATTGGACAGCCCTTCCGGTACGGCAAAAACTTTGGCAGAGGGTGTGTTGTCAAGAATTAGCCGTAAAAAGAAAATTGTCTGGGAAACTCTTGCCGAGCAAAAACCAAACGATGACGAGCTTCATTTTCCCAGTCTGCGCATGGGTAATGTTCCCGGCACACACAGCTTGTTTTTTGATTCTGCTGTCGATACAATAGAAATAACCCACACTGCACGAAGCCGTGAAGGGTTTGCGTTAGGGGCAGTGCAGGCTGCCGCATGGCTTACCGCAGAAAAGCGGCAGGGCATTTACACAATAGATGATATGTTAAAGGATATATAAAAGGAGTTTTTATGGCTATGACTGATTTTAGCGGAGCATTTACAGCACTTGTAACGCCAATGGCTAATTCAGGAGAAATCGATTACGAAGGTTTCCGTAATCTTATCAAGTTTCAAATGGAACAAGGTATTAATGGGATTGTTCCTCTGGGAACAACCGGAGAAAGTCCCACTTTGGAAGAAACCGAAGAAGAAAAGCTTTTGGAAATTGCTGTTAAGGAAGCGGGCGGGAAAATCCCCATTATTGCCGGAGCCGGCTCCAACGACACCAAGTATATGGTAAAGTATGTTCAGCGCGCAAAAGATATGGGCGCAGATGCCGCTCTTGTTGTAACCCCCTACTATAATAAGCCTAATGACGACGGTTTATTGCGTCACTTTGAAGCTGCCGGCAAAATTGGTATTCCAATAATTGTTTATAATATAGCTTCGCGTACCGGCAGAAATATTCCTACATCGTTAATGGTTAAAATAGCTGATATTCCGAATATTGCCGGTGTAAAGGAATCTTCCGGCGATATTAACCAGGTTGGAGAGGTTATCAGGGAAATTGCAATTCCCAGGCAAAAAAAAGGCGAAAAGTTTTGGGTTCTTTCCGGAGACGATACATTCACCCTTCCGCTTGTTGCTCTTGGCGGCGACGGAGTAATTTCTGTTGTATCCAATCTGGTGCCTGCAAAGGTAAAAGCTCTTGCCAAGGCGGCGTTGGAAGCAAAGTATGACGAAGCACGAGCTCTCCATTACGAGCTTCTTCCTCTTGTAAAAGCGGCTTTTGTAGAGACAAATCCTGCACCCATAAAGCTGGCTATGACATGGAAAGGTCTGCCTTCGGGTCCTGCCCGCCTGCCATTAGGTTCACTTGCTCCTGCAAGCGAAGAGTTTTTAAAGAAAACCTTAATGGATATGGGAATAATTTAATTTTAAATTGTTAAATTTATTTTTAAAAAATTTGGCAATCTGTTCATAATCAAAATCCGTAAAACTTACGGGGCGGGTTTTTACAGATTGCCAATGTTTCCATTTATCAATACCATGGCGAATTAATAATATATGTTTGTAAATTTGATACTCTCCGCCGTGGGAACAATTACATAATGTACATTGTCCGTTTACCAGTTCTTCATCGAAAAGGATAGAGTTCATTCTGCCCGGTATTCCGTGCCCTGCATGCATATCTTCTATAGGTTTTAGATCTCCGCAGGTGATACACCTTATAAAAAATATATCTCCTGTTGTTTTTATTGCATCTCTTAACTTAATATATTTTGCAAACCATTTCCACGCATTTTCTTTTTTATTTTTCATTTCATTATTGTAACATATATAACGGAAAATTTATATCTTGCTTATAAAGAGAACTAATAATCAATTCTTTAACCTGCTGTTTTAGATTTTCCATGTAATATGTTTCCTTGGATTAAAATTTAATTATTTCAAGGGACTGCGGGTATAATTCAATATTCATTAAAAAAAACAATAAATTTTCGTAAAAACTACAAGAAATCGCAAAATATGGAGGGTTTTAAGGTTATATTCTTACATGAGGCATTGCGGGATATTGACAATCTTAAAAAATTATGTATATTTATAATTAGATGTTTAATATTACATATATTAACGTCGTCCAAAAGTATTTTTGGAAAAGTTTTCTTTTATTAAAACAAATAAAGAAAAAGGAGCTTTATTATGAAAAGAATTTTATTGGTGCTTGCTGCTGTTTTGCTTGTAAGCGGCGCGGCATGGGGGCAATTTACACCCAGAGAATCCCCCACAGCTACAGCTACCCAGTGGCTATTTGCAAGTGATGCGGATAATTTTATTAGCCCGTCTTATTATACAGATGTGGAAATAGAAAAAGCATACATAATGTCGTCATTCGCAAACAATACACCAGCGATTGGCTATGCTGCCACATTAGGCGGAATTTATCTGGGATTATATTACGAAGGAACCCTGCGTGTTGTACCCGCATTGACATATGTAGAAGAATCAGGCGCATTTCCTTATGCAAGCAGCAGTGTTACAACTTACAAAAGGTATACAACGGTTCCTTATGGAGCGTTAACAGGGTTAAATAATAATCTAGCCGTTCTTATTGGTGTGGCAGATATGGGTTTTGCTTTCTATTTTGGATCAACACTTGCTTATTTTAACGAAGGCGATATTAGGACAGGTGGAGTTAATTATAAATCTTACGAAGCAAGCAGAGGCGATCTTATGATTGGATTGGGATGGGGAATGGCAAAAGACCTTACCGAAAACGGAATAAGACCGCAATTAAGATTAGATATTGTTTTTGAAAACGATTATCGTGCCGTTGAAGCATATGATAATAATACAACATATGGAAAACAAGTTCAAATAAGCGAGAATGTCGCTACTATTTTTATTAACGCAAGTATGGGTGAGTATACATTTTTAAGATCGGGCGGGTTAAAAGCATCTTTTGATGTTGATTTATTCCTTGGATTTGACGCATACGACAATGAATATTCATGGAGAGACAATCCAACAGATAATTGGAAAACCGAAAAAATTCAAGGTCTGTACGATGGAACTAATCCGCCTGAACTGGAAGAAGCTTTGAGCTTTGGTATTTCACCCTCTGTAGGCGTTTTATGGGAATCTGAAAAAATTGATCTTGGAGCAAGATTTTACCTAACCCCGAGTTTTATTTATTTTAAGACCACTGGACACCATAATCTTCCCACTACTGCTGTTCCTAATCTTAGAAAGAGCTTTGAAACTGAAATATCTACATTTATTCTTTCGCCTGAAATTTCTCTTGGTACACAAATCAGACTTATTCCGGAAAAACTTTCCTTAGTCGCCGGCGGCAATATTAGATTTTCTCCATTATATGTTTTAACCACAGACAACAGATATTTCGAGAATACTAATGATAATAACGAAACTTCCGGCACAACCGGAGTTACAACTGCCTGGGGAGCTGTTAATACCGGTTTATTTCTTGGATTAAACTTTAATCTTACAAAGAATGTATCTTTCGAAGCAATAACCGGTGTAAATGCTGCCAATGATGGTGTAGGAAGCATCTCCATATTTGGTACTACCGATGCAAGTAATAGTATAACCTATTTTGCAAGTATTCTTCTTTCTGTTAAATTTTAGTTAACATACAATTAAAGATAAAAGGAGCTTTTTATGAAAAGAATTTTTTTAACACTTATTACCGTTTTACTTATAAGCGGCGCGGCTTGGGGGCAAGTATTACCCACATCTCCCACATCTACAGCTTCCCGGGAGCTATTCACAAGTGACGCGGACAATTTTATTGATCCGTCTTATTACACAGATGTGAATATAGAAAAAGCATACATAATGTCATCATTCGCAGATAATACACCATCGATTGGGTACGCAACTAAATTAGGCGGAATTTATCTGGGATTATTTTACAGAGGAAACCTGCGTGTTGTACCCGCATTGACATATGTAGAAGAACAACGTGTATTTCCTTATACAAACAGCAGTGAACAAACCGTCAAAAACTATAATACTTCTATTTATACATCGTTAGGAGCACAAGCGTTAAATAATAACCTGGCTGTTCTTATTGGTGTGGCAGATATGGGTTTTGCTCTATATTTTAATTCAACACTTGCTTATTTTAACGAAGGCGATATTAGGGTAGCTGGAACTAACTATAAATCTTACGAAGCATCAAGAGGCAATCTTATGATTGGATTGGGGTGGGGAATGGCGAAAGACCTTACCGAGAATGGAATAAGACCTTGGGCAAGATTAAGGCTGAGTTTTAATAATGATTTTCGTGCCGTTGATCAATATCAGAGTGGTATTCTGACTCTGCCTAATGCGGCGCTCGGAAGATTTGTTCAAGTGGGAAACAATTACACTGATATAATGATTAACGCTGGTATGGGCGAATATATATTTAAAAAAGAGGGCGGGTTAAAAGCGATTTTTGATATTGATTTATACCTTAGACTTACAGCATACGACAATGAATATTCATGGTATTCCTCAACTACTACCGCTACCACTTATGCAAGCATACAAACTGATAGAATTCAGGGTTTATTTGACGGAACAAATCTTTCTCTGAGGGAGAGCGGAAACATTACCCTTACACCATCTGTAGGTGTTTTATGGGAATCTGAAAAAATTGATCTTGGGGCAAAGTTTTTCCTAATACCGGCTTTTACTTTTAACAATACAACTACTCACTGGGCTCTCCCCACTGTTGCTCAGACCGATCTTAGAAAGGATATTGAGTCTGAAGCTGTCACATTTACTCTTTACCCCAGAATTGCTCTTGGTACACAAGTCAGGCTTATTCCGGAAAAACTTTCCTTAGTTGCCGGCGGTGCTGTTAATTTTTCCCAATTAAGTGTTGTTACTACAGACGAAAGACGATACGCTAATAATGTTGATAATAACGAAATAGAAAATTCTGCTACAACCACAGTTGCAACTTCTTGGGCAGGAGGTAGTACCGGCTTGTATCTTGGATTGAACTTTAATCTTACAAAAAATGTATCTTTCGAAGCAATGACCGGTGTTAGCAACAGCAATAACATGAATATATTCGGCATTGGCGGCGGTAGTGTTTCATATTTTACAAATATTCTTCTTTCCATTAAGTTCTAGTAAGTACCATATAATTTAAAAAGGGGGTCACCATTAGGTGACTCCTTTTTTTTAGCGTAGTTATTGCTTAAACACTGAATGCGTAAAAATTCTAAACTAGCCAATTTTCGGCAGCAGCTTAATCTGCCCGCGTTCGCCAACGCCCCAAAATTCAACTTTTGGCGCATCGTCGGGCGAACATTCGATAACTGCGAAGGTTGCGCCGGTTCTGTTGCGCGGCCTGGAAACGCTGCCCGGGTTTAGTATTAATATTCCGTTTTCCGTTTTTTTAATTGGTACATGAGCATGACCAAACAAAACAATCTGCGCTTCATTACTGCGGGCGGCTGCAACAAGCGAATTAAAACTGGAATATATACTGTGCCGGTGTCCGTGACACATAAAAAACCGGTAATCGCAAAAATCAAAAACTAAAGATTCCGGCAGCGAGTAATTATAATCGTTATTTCCGTTTACAAGTTTCCAGTCGCAGTAAAAACCCGTACTCTCTGCCGCAGGCTGCAAATCTGAAATGCCGTCGCCGCAAAATGCCGCTCCACAAATAGTGTCATTTGGAGGAAGGCGCTCGGCAGCCCAGCCAAGCACTGCTTTTACTGACGAAACACAGCCATGAGAATCGGAAAGCACCAGAAGTTTTTTGCTCATTATTAATTATACCACAACACTGTATTCTAACAAGTTGGATAAAAGTTAAAGACGCCCGGATTTCTTTACACTTAAATATTTATTAATAAGCGCCGTTGAAATATACTGGGGAGATGTTTCTAAAACAAGGAAGCCGGAGTGTTCCCATTTTGCGTATAAACGGCGGCGGTTTTCCAGATATTTGTAAGCTGCCGCAGTCTGCAAAAGTTCTTCGCTTGTTTTAGGCGGATTTTCCGGAAAGGCTAATTCTTCTACTTCGTTTTCGCGGAAGCTTACCATTAAAAGAAGATGCTGTTTTTTTATTCTTGGCAATATCATGGAAAGAGGTTTATCGTCTTCTTCGCGAAAATTACTGACAAGTACAATAAAGGTGCGCCGTTTTAGGCGGTTAATGGCGTTTTCCAGAGCAAGGAAAGGAGATGATGCAACAGGCGCACTGTGAAGATCGTATAATCCGTTCATTAGCCCTGTGTAGGCGCTTAATCCTTTTCTTGGCGGTATCCAGAGTTCGCGTGCGCCAAAGCTCGATGCCGCAACCGCATCGCCGTGTTTTAGGGCAATAAAAGTAAGCAAAAGCATTGCGCCTAACGCACTGTCAAATTGATTATCCGGCAGGCGGTAACCTGAATCTATAATAAACAAAACCTGCTGATCTTTTTCTTCCTGATAATTTTTTACAATTAACTTAAGCCTGCCGTCCAGCATACGGTTGCGCGCGCTTGCCCGCCAGTCTATCA
>JAITUR010000099.1 GCA_031286205.1 Treponema sp. | reverse complement strand
AATAAAGAAAAATAATCCTGAAAATATAAATAATTACACTTACTATGAACCATTTGTTGGAGCTGGCGCGGTTTTTTTTGAAAAAAAAAAAAAAAAAGCTGTAATAAATGATTTTAATGAACAATTAATGTTGACTTATAATGTTATAAAAAATAATGTGGAAGACCTTGTTTTTTTGCTTAATGAATATAAAAAAAATAATAACGAAGAATATTTCTATGAAATTAGAAACATGGATCGCGACGGGGCTAAATTTGCTAAATTATCAAATATCGAAAAAGCCGCTCGTTTAATTTATTTAAATAAAACCTGCTTTAACGGTTTATATCGTGTAAACTCTAAAGGTTTTTTTAATGTTCCTTACGGTAAATATAAAAATCCTGCAATATGCGAAGATATTGTTTTACGGCAAATAAGTAATTATCTTAATTTAAATGAAATTATCGTTCTAAGTAATGATTTTGAACAAGCTGTATTAACAGCAAATAAAAATTCGTTTATATATTTTGATCCTCCGTATCATAGCCCAAATAAAACTAGTTTTTCTGAATACCAAGCAGGCGGATTTGGCGAAAATGAACAGGAACGGCTGCGCAATGTTATGTTAAAAATGACAAATTATGGAATAAAATGTTTGTTAAGCAATTCAGACACAGAATATATTAGAGATTTATATAATAATGATATTTTTAAAATAATATCTGTACAAGCAAAAAGAGTTATTAATTCTAACTCTGCCGGCAGAGGTTCTGTAAATGAACTTTTAATAAAAAATTGGACAGAGTGAAGAGCAGTTGCGGGCTTGAAAATGCACTATCTGTATTTTTCCCCTTGACAGTTGCCAATAATTCAAATATGTTTATGTAAAAAGTCGAATTAGCATTGTCGCCTAACATGCTTTGGTAAAGTCTATATGCTAGTTTTGTTTCTTTTCTTTTCTACTTTAAATTATGGAGAATATTATGAAGAAGATATTAATATTATATTTTTGTTTTATATTTAATTTAATTTCTGCATTTGCACAAACTAATTATATGTATGTTGATTCACTGAAAGGTCTTAGAGTGCGTAACAGTCCAAATTTAAACGGAGAAATAATCTACTCTTTACAAAATAAAACACAAGTTGAAGTGCTACAAACAAATGACGAAAAAACAAACATTAATGGAGTTTTAGGAAATTGGACATTGATAAAAACAAGAAATATCCAGGGATGGGTATTTGGTTAGAAATATAAATGATACTTCAGATAATTGGATTATTTGTGAAACATATAGAGCTAGATCCAGACCCTATCCAATGAGTACTGAAAGTTTTATTACTTCGAATACATCAACATTCGAATTTATTGCAAAAATTCTGAAAGAATATTTCTATCCAAATATTACCACAAAAGATTTTTATCTTGCATTTTATTACCCATTGGTTAGGATGTCCCAAGAGATCGTGATGGATTGTTTCAAGAAGTTGATATTAAAATATTACAAGATTTAACAACACATTATTTTAAATATAAATCAGAACGATTTGGAGAATTTAGCCGTATAATCACTATTGAACAATATAAAAATAATGTTTTACTTAAGGAAATGCAATTTACTTTAACTTTTTATGAATATTATATTGAATGCCCAGAACTAATAAACAGTGAATTTGCACAAAGGATAAAACTAATTGATTTGGCTCATAAAGATCTAGTATTTAAAGTAAGAAATGCTTATATACTGGATAATTTAAATGTTATAGATATGTCGGAGAACATAAGATTGAATGAAGAAACTTTATATTTTTTGCAGAAATTATATGAAGAAACAGAATTAGGAGATGGAATATTTTCAAATATAATTATAGAAAATTTTGATTTTGGAAGAATCAATAATACAGATTATTCGAAGATATATATAGAAATATTTCAAAATAATAACATAATTTTAAACGAAATAGAAAAAGAAATATTATATAGAAAATTATATTATGTAATATTAAACTATAAATAGAAGTCCAGCGAAGTATAATTATGATTTTAACTCCAAGCACACAAAGGGTGTACCCCGCAACTAGAGTTTTGCGGACACCAATTGTTAGGTTGTATTAGAATTGACTAAAAATTAATACTCAGGTGAAGTTGGTCCTGATAAACGGTACCACAGTGCTTTTTTTCCGTAATCTGAGTTATCAATATCATCAGTTTCTATCCATATGGTATCTTTGTCAATAAAATGAAAAATAAATTCAGGATACCAACAATAGGCAGGTTCAGTTAAATCGCCGCGAACTGCGCGAATTTTTATTGAACTTGCTCCAACTTGCGTAATTTCTGTTATGGGAAAGTAACCCAAACCTGGCTCAGATATAAATGGTTCTTCTGCCGTTGTGTCTATTTCAAATGTTGTGTGAAATAGCGTTAATCCTTCACCCCACGAAAAGGAAAATATAAAATAATTTATCTCCTCTTCTGATAGCTTCATTGCTGCCCTGTAAGACCAATTAGGTTGCCAAGTACCATTTAAATCTGAAATTTCAGCCGAATAGTTTGATGGTGAACATGAATATAACGCAAATACAATACTCAGCATAATTGAAAAAAATGATTTATTTCGAATATACATAGACATTAACCCCCTTCTCTGTTGTTCTTGTTGTATTTACTGTCATTAAATATGCTAAAGTTTAGTACATTTAATGTAAAGTTTCCACCTATTGCGTACATAAAAAACCCCACCCACAAATTTCTTTGGGGGTGGGGGATAGAAATAATTTTACTTACCACATACCGTCTTCGTATGGACCAAAAGCAACCCATACACCGTTTTTATTTTTTACACCTCCAGGAAATTCTTCAGTAGTATTTTCATTTCCTGCTGCTTTTCTGTTTGTGCAGTTGCTTAATTAAAGATAAAATTAGAAATAAAAATAGTGTTTTTCTTAATAGAATCATTATATCTCCTTGTTATAAAAAATAATCCTCGGGTAACCAACCTTCATAAAATGGTCCACCTCCATCTGCTGGCTCTCCACTTGAAAAATCAAACAATACATAATACCATTCTACATTATTAATTATCGTTTTAGCCAGTTTTATTACTGTTGCCTCTGTTGCTTTTCTTCCATAAAAGTCGTTTTCAAACATATTTTTTGATGATATATCCGGCAGTGAAAACAGATATTCATTTTTATTTGCTTTTGCCTTTTCCCAGATCTTTATACAATAATGTTGATACATTCTAACAGTTTCCCCGATTTTTGTATTTATTGAGCCGTTAGCAACAAAAACTACAGTTTCGTCTTTATTTTTAAAAACGGGCGCACCTTCGTAATATGTTTCATTAGAGTAAAATAATTCATTTATAACAAATTTATCAGAAAACCTTATTATTTCAATAGGTGGAAAAAAAGATACAATATTATCTTGTAGAATGTATCTTCCATATTTTGGGTGATCCCATCGATCTAACAACGCATAGTAACCTTCATTTGAAAAAAATAAATTTGTACTAAATCTGTTCCAAGAACTAGCTTTTAAATCGTTAATAGTTATGTTTTCGACTGGAGATAAATAACCATAAGTATCATTCCATGATACTTTTTCAAATTCAGGCGGTATTCCTTGCGATAAATAATCTATATATTCTCCAAATATCCATCCTGTTATACCTTCTCTTGTTGTTATTTTATACCAATAGTTTTCCGTATTGCTTATGTTTTTTTTTATATTTGTAACATCATTTATTGTAACGGTATCGCCTGTGTTTAATAATCCTAAAATTTCTGATGTTGTATTTGGATTGCTTCTAATGCGTAAATTATTACTGTTAATATTGCCTATAATAGGATTTATGTTAAATATATCATTTGAGTGAGCAACCATACCATATTCATCGGAAATATTATTTTGCCTTGAAGTATTTACATTCCTCGAACATGAAACGGCGATGATAAATATAAAAAAACAAATTTTATTTTTCATGAAATTCTCCTTATTATTTTTTCTAGTACAACCCACCTTATAATATATTATAAGGTGGGTTTAAACTATTCGATTAATATCTCCTAAAATTACCTGAATTCCTTGGCAAGCTGTTCAAATTTGTATCTTTGTATGCATATTGATATTCAAACCTATTTCCTGGTTGTAATGATTCCGGACTTACAAATTGTCTTTGATATACACCATTGTATGGTAAATTCATCGTCATATCAATATGAATATGAATATGTGCTCCTGTTCCAGTACCATATGATTTAGTGGGGTAGTTTGTTAATACATTATTATTCCCACCATATATTGTGTTTAGTGGTAGTGTTTTTAATTCATCAGGATTTAAGTGCATAATACGCATTTTTACATCACTTCCATAAAGTTGATAAAATGCTCTGTGGTCATCTATAGTTGTTAATTCCCAATAACCCCCAGGAGTTAAAATAGATGTACCCCCTGGGCCATAATCCAGTCCCGTATGAATTTCCCAAAAATATGCAGCACCTTCAACAGATGAAGAAGAAAGCTTTAAATTTCCTGAATCATTACCAAATTCTGCTGTTCTATTAACATTGCCTATTATCATATTGTCTATATTGATACCGTTTGCATAACCATCCTTCAGGAAGTTAAAATTTGCCATTATCATATCCATTTGGGTCGGATTGTAATAACTTAACAACATTGCATTAGCAATGACAGTATTTCCTCCTGCATCAGCATAATTTAGAAAACCAACAGCGGAACCAAAAATACGATTTATTGAAGTATTAATAGCTGTACCTGTTGCACCGATGTTTGAATGCAATTCTGAAATAGCTTCTAAACTAATAGTTTTACCCATGTTATTGTCAGTTAAAGAAATATGCGTTGTTTCTAAAAATGCACCAACATATGCACGGTTTATGATATCCCCTTTCCAATACCAATTATCAGGATTTGAATCAGGAGTATGTATTAAACCTGC
The DNA here is from genome assembly GCA_031286205.1 of Treponema sp. Classification (GTDB taxonomy): domain Bacteria; phylum Spirochaetota; class Spirochaetia; order Treponematales; family Breznakiellaceae; genus WQXQ01. Next base: position 23,629 of record JAITUR010000099.1, on the reverse strand, counting down.
ATTTTTCATCATGGCTTGAACTTCTGCAACTTTTGTAGAATCATTCGGATTGATGTTTAACAGCCATAAAAGTGCACCTTCTATAGAATCATCACTTTTTAATCCCATTTCTTTAAAAGTTTTTAGAATATTTCCGTCAGCATCTCTTAATGTAGCAAAACCATCATATTCAAGATTTCCTTCCTTGGTCAACTTCCAATAATCAACATTCCCTGTATTAGCAATGCGAGAGAACGGATCATTCATTGCTTTTGCCATGGACTGCATTATCTCTTCATTTCCGGTTAAGCCAAACATCTTTACCAGTTCCGTATAAGCATTATACGCCTGTTCATGAGCTACCGCTTCTATGCGGTTTCCTGCCATATGCGTGCCTTCATGCGCCATCACAGAAGCCAATAATGCAGCTTCTTCTTTTCCCTTGCCAAGAAGCCCGCTGTTTAAAAGTATTTCTGTAGGGTTATCACTATTGTACTGACCAAGTATAGTCATTCCATTATCCATGCCCAAATCTGCATAAGAGACAGTTGCTTTGCCCGACCAAATGTTTCTGCCTAATTCGTGGTTATCCTTGCTGCTCGTATAACCAAGATTGTTTATTGCATTCAGTGTACTCAGACTTTCTGCGCTTCCGTACTTGGCATCTAAGATCTTTTTGCTTTCCGTTATACCGTCTATGCTTCTTTTAATATTTACAAAACTGACATCTGCTCCGCCTGTGCCTAAGCCCATGCTAAAGCCGTCGCGCCCAAAACGCATCTCCATAAGACCTGTACTGTAATTACTGTCAAACATGCTTAAGTTTAGTATATTTAATGTAAAGTTTCCACCCATTGCGAGCTCTAGTCCTTGGGCTGCTAATCCTCCTGCTAAATTGTTTAAAGCGTTTACTCCATTTGTATTAAAAATATTATAATGTAAAGCTACATTATTGCCATCAAAAAGATTAAATGCCCCTAACGAAGAAGAAACTAAGGTACTTAACGTGGATGTTAATACCCCCTTATACCAATTTTCCATTCCGTTGTTAAAGGTTTCTCTTGACCAGCCAATGCCGTTTTCACTGCTGTAGGTTATTGAATTTAGGGCGGTTGTTGCCGTATAAGTTGCAAAGGTTTGTGCCCCTGTCATGGCTGTTTTTACTGCAATTCCACCTATTGTTCCGGCACCGCCTACGGCATTTGTAGCAATATTTGTAAGTCCTTCAAAACCATTTGCAACTCCCCCAAAGACCGAGCCTATTAAGGAAGTTGCAGTGTTTATCGCCAAAGCCTTTCCAAATTCAAGACCGGCTTCTTCAATGGATTTATATCCATAAGCTACATCAAGAGCTCCAAAAATTAATTCATCTGCAGAACCGATAGCGCCTATAGTAAGAGCCATAAGCCCATAAGCTAAAGGACCGGCTCCGCCAAAAGTTGCTACAGTCATAACAGTTGAAGCAACTACGCTTGCTATAGTACCGGCAATTTGACCCACAACACGCAAAGACGGCGCTTCAAACCAGCTGCCATCATCATTCCACATTCGCTTATCCCAGGGTGGAAGCGATAATTCCGCAATACCTCTGGCATCAACTATATACCAATATTGATACTCCACTAAAAGTCTGCCAAGTTCTCCGCTGCCAAAATCAGAAAAGATAGATTCCCTTGTTTCACCAATATCACCCGATTTTATATCAGGTTCTGTACCAATATGTATTCCAAATTCTCCTTTTGAATCATTGTCCCCAAAAATTTCTTTAGCCAGTTCTCCTACTTCATAATAGAGATTTTCCATTAACCCTCTTATTACGATTGTATTTAGAGAAGCTAAATGATTTTCGTCCATATTTGTACGCAGAGTTATATGCTCCATAGAATAATCTTTATAACCCGCAACAAATGCTGTTTCGGTAATAATCGGCTCAAAAAGCGTAGAACCTTTTATAACATCTTTTACAAAACCATTTCCATTTTTTCTCCAAAGACCGTCAAAAATAAATAAATCATCTATATTATTACGGAAACTATTATTTGCATCTTCGACATTGGCTTCCAGGTTTTTCATTGCATTCTCGGCAGCTAAACTTGCGTTAAGCGCCAATTTTCTGGTTTCTTCGTCTGCAATTTCCGCATTTGTTTGTTTTGCAAGATCTGAAGCCGCTGTTTTTACAAGAGCTGTATTCCATGTCGAATATCCGCCCATACCGCGCATAACAACTGTGGAAGATAAATTGGCAATATTGTTTACGGAACCAAAAGCATTGTACATGTTTGTAATACCCGATGCCTGTAAAAGTTCTGCCATTAAAGATTGCGCTTCCGGCATTGCATTACGAATACCAAAAGGTTCTCTGGTGTCAACCATGCGGGAAAGCCGCTCTCCTTCTGTGCCAATTAACGACAAGAATACTTCGTCCGAAGCATTGTCTGCCGCCGCTGCCGCCATTTCCAGCCACGCTTCTTTATCTTCCAGACCTGCAAGATATGCAATAGCCCATTCATCGTTTACACGATTGTATTCTTCGTGGAAATTTGTACGCCATTGCAAATACGCTCCTTCCATTCTTTTAATGCTTGCCGCCCAGTCATTTCTGCCGCTTTCAAAAATATTTGCAGCGGTAATCCACCATTCATTGCTTTTATCGGAAATACCGCGAAGCATTTGTTCCCACTCGTTTTCTCTTGCGGTTAATTCTGCAGCGTATCTTTGCATTAACGCTGTTTCCGTTAAATTCGCTAATTCATTTCCAAGAGTTTTAAACATACTGAATAAATCAACTTTTAGATGGGGATAAATGGAAAGATCATTTATAAGAGCAGTATTTATATTTCCAAGATGATTTTTCCAGGAAGCGGAATTATTTCCATAAGCGTTAAGAGCCGCCGATCTTAATGTATCGATATTTGTTTCGCCTAAAATAAATTTATCAACAGCTTCCATATAAAGAATTTCATTTGTTTGCTGAACATATACTTGATTCAGCCAATAGTTATTCAGAGCAGTTTTATCGTTGTATTCTTTATAATTTGTCCAATTAGATAAAGCAATTAAAGCGCTTGCAGTATTTTCAAATACTGTGGAGCTAGATCTTGGATCCGCCATCATCAAATTCCAAATGGATTCAAGTTCCAATATTTCTTCATCGTTAAAAATATTAGATGTTATTAATGCAGTTTCTATATTGCTCCAATTAACCGAACCGGCTTCGTTTATACCGATAAGTGTTTCTATTTTTGCGGTAGAAGCTAAATACGATTCTGATGAATCACGAATCGATCTAAAACTGTTATTTAAACTATTTCTCCATTTGTTTATACGGGTTTCGGTTGCATTCTTAAAATCAGTAAGACGGTTTAATGCATCTTTATTTGTTTCATACATATCATTGTATGCTATGGCATATACAGGATTCAAAGCTATCCCGCTAATTAATCTGTGATTCTTGGCATAATCAACCGAATCCTTTAATACTCTATGGGCTTCATTATATGCACTTAATGCATACACTTGGGAAAAACCGTAATTAATATTACTTCTGTCTTCTGTTAATGAAAGAATGGTATAAAATTCCAGATCGGCTTTTTGTTCTGAACTTAGACTATCCCATGCCCCTTTATAAAAATAAAATGCCTTTTCGGTTAATAATTCTTTTTGCATCATAGTATATAAATCTGAATTTTTACTAAGAGCTGTTATTTTTACCGGTCTATCTCCTAATATACCGCCTTTTTTTAATTCACCTATTCCTGTGTAGTAATTGTTTAAAAAACTTAAATCTCCATTGTTTTGAATAAATGAAAAAATTAAATATTCTCTTGCATAAGCCCATTGTTGATACGATACACTTGTTCCTATGTATGTTGACATCCTTTGGTTTAAATCTCTGACAGAATCCTCGTAATTAACGGCAAAAAATCCGGCTAAATCATCGGCATCTTTCTTTTCCACACCGGTAAATGTATAGTTTTCGTCCGTTAAAAAAGCAAGCTTATTATTTTCTACCTTAATTAAATCGTGCAATCCCCATTTAGATAAATCATCCAATGAGATATATTCGGAATAATCAAAATAAAAATACCCAAATTGCATTAAAGCATTTTGATATTTAGAATATAAAAAGTTGTTATTGTTTATTTCCTTTACCAATTCGGAATTTAAAAGCTCGACAACTTCCATTACTTTTATTTTTCTTACAAAGCTTTGCTCATACTGGGTATAAAGAGCATCATAATCCGGGTTTTCATAGGGGCGTTTTGTCTCTTCGTTGTAAATATCAGAAAGAACCGTTAAAACAGTTTGAGCCCTTGTTAATTTTGTTTTGCAATCTTCCAGATTGGCAAAGTCTATACCCAAATATGCAGTACTTGCCCATCTTTGAATCGCATCCTGTTTTTCATACTCAAAGCGTTTTAGGTCGGATTCTTCGTGCGCTTTTTTTAGAATGTTGTATTGATTATCGTACGAAGATCCAATATCCACAAAAACATTCGCTTCCCGGAAATACTTTTCTCTTATTTCATCGTATGCAGCTTCTTGAACCTCTAAAGCGGCTTTAACGGCGTTTATCTGATTTTGCATTTCACCGGAAGGCATTAAAGATAATTCATAAGCTCTGCCTGCATTGGTAATTTCCGTAAAAAAATCCATTGTTGTAAAAAAGTAGTAATTTAACGAAGAAGAGCCGCTGGAGTATAAATTATAAAATAGATCAGAATTGCCGTCTGAATATTCAAAATCGTCCTGCGAAAAAAGCGCAAAAGCATCATTTAAACGGTTGGTAAGGTATGAAGCAGCATAAAAAGCATCTTCTATTTTACCTTCTTTCTCTGAAGAAGCAGTAATAATATCCGGATCTATATCATCTATATATCCTTCAGCTAAATATTGCCGCCAATGTTTTTCGTTTACTTCGTCATTTAAATAAACATAAAAATATTCCATTACCGCATTTATCCAGTTTACAATTTCATATTCCAGCCATTCAGGAATAATTGTAAAACAATTATAAAATTCTTGAATAAATAAAATAGAGTTTTCTTCTGCATTTTCTCCCTTTAAAAGAATCGCTTCGTAAATATTGCGAACATCCGGTATTAATGAATCGGTTTGTTCAATATCGTAGCCGGCAAATAATTCGTTAAGAGAATTTAGCGTAATTACCCATTGTTCCCTTTGAAAAAAATAAGTATGAACAACAAAATTTTCGTAAAGATCAATTAAACCAAAATAATAATTAACATTATCCACATATTCTGCAAGGTATTCATTAATATTCAGCTCGGGCTCTTCGAGTTCTTCATACTCAGTATTTTTATCGTATAGAATTAAATAATGTTTCTCCAAATCTTTAATAAGTTTTTGGTAAACATTTTCTCCTGAAAGATTTGTACCTGTTACATAAAAATACCAATCTGCTTCGGTAATATTTTCGTTAAACATTTCTATACCGGCAAGACGAATTCTTTGGTCAATTTCCAATTCATCGTTTTCCGGATTATTTAAAAAATCCAGAATACTTTGTACAAGTTCCCTTTGCTCGGTATTTCCCCAGTTCATTCCATTTTCCAGAATGGCAAAATATTCGGCTTCGCTTCCGGAGTTTAAGAAAATTTTATAATAGTTAATCATGTATAAATATTTAGAGTTCAAATCTGCCAAATAAAAATCGCTGCGGTTAATTAAACTTGAAGTTAACAAAACATTATAATCCGTATTTAACCGGTTTAATTCATTTTCTATTTCCTGCATTTCTAAAGCAAGCTGGTCTAATTTTTCCTGTTGCAATTTTATATCTGTGCCAATTTCATTTAATTTTGATAATTCTTCTGCATACACAACAAGCGATTCATTGTATTTTGCTTTAGCATTTTCCCATGCACGCAGTCCCTCTGCTTCTGTCATTCTTCCTGCAGAAAGATCCTGTCCATATTCAATAACTGCCTCTGCAATTAAAGTTTTCCGCTCCCAATACAGGGTAAGAGCTTGCGCCCTAATAAGGGCAATTTGATATTCGTCTAGGAAAAAATCTTCGCTGGATGCGTTAGGCGAAAGAATATCTTTTAAGGCTCCTGTCCCAAAAAGTTCGCCGTAATTGGCAAGGATTCTATCGCGGGCTTCTTCTGCTTTTTCCATGTAAGAAAGATACATAGCATTAGCTTTGTTAATTTCTTCCGTTTTGTTAGACTGAGTTTTCCAAAACTCTAAATTTTCTTTTGCAGAAAGCGCGGCAGAAGAACATAAAAGATACATATCAATTAATGCTTTAACTTGTGTTGTACCTTCTCCTATTCTCATTGCTGCATTAAGCATGAATTCGTGTCTGGCTTCTTCTATGCTTTTTGTAAGTTCATCGGAAATTTCATTAAATAACGCTACACCGGATTTAAATAATTCATTTGCCTGTAATTCCCAATTTCGCTGTTGTTCAAAAAACAGGTTAAAAGCTTCTTCCCAGATTTTTTCTCCTTCAGAATACAATCTAAATGAATCCTGTTCCCATTCTATACGGCGGATAAAAAATCTTTCTTCGGCTTCTTCCCATGCTTTAAGTCCTTTGTCAAATTGTTCTTTGTACAGACGGAGCCATTCTTCTCCCATTATTGCAAGATCGCCGGTTCCGGCATAAGCCGCTTCGATCTGTGCATTTAGGGCATCAATTCCCTGTGTACAGATCAACTCGGTTTCTGCAATCAATCTTTGGGTAAATAACAACGCAGCGCCATCTTCGCTTTGTTTTCGCAAGCTCCAAATATCTCTGGTTCTGCGGCTTGTTAAAATACGCTCTTCTCTTGCGGCAATATTTTCAAACTCCATTTTTAACGAGCCGGAAATATTTTTGCCGGTTTCTCTGATTATATTGCCCATGCTTACCCTTAACTCTTGCGGAATATACGCCAAAAGTTCCGAGTAAAGACTTTCCAGAACAAGATTAAAAGAATAATTGTTGTTTATTAAAATACTTTCTGCTTCATCGCGCCACATTAAAAGGTCGCGCGAAAATTCTCTGTTATCATCGGGACGAATAACCAGCGGAATACCGGTTTTGTCATCGAAAATTATATTTCCATCTTCATCAAGATGCCATGTATAATTTTTTTGAGTTTCGCTAAACTTGGAAGACAGCTCCATAAGAGCGTTCTGTGCAGCTTCGCCAAAGAATCTGCTAATTAACCACTGGGAAAAACGCGCTTCTAATTCTTCCGCGCTCCATTTTTCCAGTTGATTTTTGGCTTCTTCCAAGAGCAGGGGATTGTCGTACAGACTGTCTGCAGCAAGCTCCCATGCGTAAATTGCCGCGGACACGCCTAATTGCGCTTCCGACAACCAACGCTCAGGACTAATCTCCCTGTCTGCTCTGCTAAAATGACTGTCAAAGGCCGATTTATTAAAACCTTTAACATCCGTAGGCATTGACGAACCAGGCTGTGCAAATGCCATTGTTGGAAATAATCCAAATATAAAAATAGCAATTAATAAAATTGATACTGACTTGTTAAAAAGTTTATTAAACATATTTAACTCCAAAATCAGGTATTATGCCCCGCTCAAGCGAGACCGAAAATATTTAGTTAAAATAAAAAGCGACGGTATTACCGTAATTGAACAAATACATGAACAAGCTACTCCCAGAGCGCCAACCAGGGAAATTGTTCTAATAATAATGTTTGATCCTTCTTTTAGAAAAAGAAAAGGAATTGCGCCTGCAATTGTTGTTGCTGTCGTTGCAAGCAAAGCCGGCATTTTTTTTCTAAGTGCCGTATAAATTATTAAGTTATTTTTTTCCTCCTTTAATTGATTTTTTTGTTTTTGATACAATCCATCGGTACAGAGAATAGCCGCGTTAACTGTCATGCCGCTGACAACAATAAATGCACATGCTATTGCCAAATTGTACGCGCTGCCGGATAAAACAAGGATCAGCGCCGGAATTGACAATGAAGGCGGAATTGCTGCAAGCACAATTAACGGGATTGTAAATGATTCGCTAATAGAAGCGATGATCATGTAACAGAACAAAATTGCCAACACAAGCGAAAGCACGGTTGCAGATAATGCCTGCGCTTGACGAATGGCTTCAGGATCAAATTCAATGGAATAGCCGGGAGGTAAATCTATTTTTTCGAAAATAGGTAATAATTCTTTTTTTACCCGCCGCGGATCCATTGGATCTGTTGTAATGGTGATAGATGCAGTTCTGCGCCTGCCATCTCTTCTAATGCTGGATGGTTCGGATTTTTCTTTTTTGTTCATAAGCGAATCGATCTGTATGCCCGACACAAGCAGGTTAAGGGTTCCCTCTCTTGACTGCCGCAATCCCTCGTTTTCAGGCGTAAATTCGCTGCGAATGTTACCGCTTAATATTCTTACATCAACTTCGCCGTCTATGTTTTTATTTAACGATCCCATTCGCTTGTAAGCGACAGGTCCATACACACCGGTACGAACCATATTGGCGGCATTGGAAAATGCAATTTTAGCTTCCGCAAAAATTTCCCTGTCCGGCATCAGGACAAGTTTTTTGCTACCCTGCTTAAAATTAAGCACTCTATCGCGAACCAGAGGGTTAGCATTAACAGTATAGGCAAGCTCCTCTGCAAGCTCTCTGCATTTTTCGTCCTCGTCTCCATAGATTTTTATTTCCCAGTAGCGCTCACGGTTTGAATTTTCATGGAAGAAAACAAAACCGCCCGGGACAGGAATCTGTTTTGCAAGATCGCGGACAAGATGCGCCTGCGTTACCTTTGGATTAAATGAAATTAGCAGCGAACCCGAACCTGTCCGCGCTCCAGTTTCTACATTTTTAATCCCCTCATTTTCTGTAAGTTGTACACTGTATGCGGCAAGCAGGCGATCCACTTCTTCGGAAAGTAATCCTCCGTTAAATTCAACCTGCGCATAAACAGAATCTTCCGAACCATAACTTGCCGTATCCACACCTTTGCCGGAAAGCGCAAAAACTGCCGACACTGTTAAAACAAGACTTGCTCCCAAAACAATAACCGGATAACGAGTGCAAAACTTTACATTTGCAGCCAGGAATTTGCACAAATAACGGGAAATTTTCTTAAATATTCCTTGCAACGAAAAGAGCTTTTGTTTTGTCTGCCACATTAACAACGGCGGCAGAAGCATAAGACTTGTCATAAGAGCGGCAATACAAACACAAGCAATAGAGACAGCTATTATTTTGATACCGGCATCGTCAATGCCCGCTAACGGCAAAAGTGCGGCGGCAGTTGTTACCGCTCCCGCTGTCAAAGGTCCCGCCAGATTTTTTAATTCCTCTGCCGCTGTAGTAAAGTTTTTGCACAAGCGTAATTTTTCTGAAGTTAAAATAACGGCATCAACTGCAGTGCCAACCCCGGCGGCAATACCCGCAAGCATCAATCTGTCTATGGAGAAACCGCCGATAGAAAGAATAGCCATAGATATTAAACAGATTACCGGAATTGAAACTGCGCAAAAAATTCCGCGCAGAGCGGAGGAGTTCAGTAAAAAACTGATAAGAGCAACCATAACAGCACCCGACAATGCCGCAAATAATACCGATTTAAATGCGGCAGCTTCTTCTGCGCCAAGATCCGAAAGTACAATAAATTCAAGCGGCAAATCTGGAGATGTTAGTTCTTTTTTTATATCCGAAGAAAGTTTGCGCAAATCTGCGCCATGCCGTCCCATAACGGCAATACCCGCAGTTTTTTTACCGTTAAGTCTGGACAAAACATCCGGCTCCCTTTCCTGCTCGGAAATAATCGCAATATCCGAAAGTTCTATAAATTTTCCGTCTCCAAGCGGAATTAATGCGCTGCCAAGTTTGTCATAGCGGCCATCCACCGTAACAATAACTTCTTTGCCATTTTGATTAATTACGCCGCCGGAAAAAACGGAATCGTTCATTCCAATAAAGTGCGCAACAGCCGCCGCTTCCAATCCGATAGATGAAAGTTTTTCCTGATCAAGAATAATAAAAATTTGTTTGCTGCCAACTCCTGAAACTAAAACCTCTCCGGCTCCTTCCAGACTTTCAAACCGGGGTTTTACAATTCTTTCCAGTAATTGTTTTGTGTTATCGTCAGAAAAAATTACACCTGACCACACTGGTACTCTGGAATTGTTCGAACTTAGAATTTCCGGCCGTTGTGCCGACGACGGAAGAGTTTCATACACTCTTTGAGCTGCGTCGCGTACGGCTTCGTAAAGCCCTTTTTTGCGGAAAGAGCCTTCGGATTTAAAACGGATAAATACGCTAGAAACGCTGTTTTCGCTGGAGCTTTGTGCGGAGAAGACCCCAGGAATGGCGAACAAGGCATCTTCCAGCGGGATGGTGATGCTTCTTTCCATTTCTTCGGCATCAATTCCGTAGTGTTTGATTTTAACGACATAAGAACCTCCTTTGTTTTCATTTATTTTTTCGTTAGAATCTATAATAATAAATATTGATACTGCACAAATTCCTGCAAGTATGCAAAGAGCCGCTTTTTTTCTTTCCAGCCATTTTTTCATTTTGCCTCCTTTTGCACTGCGCAATTAGTTAAACGAAATTTCCATTTAAAGAAGCAAAGAAGCACCGGCGGAATTGCAAATAAACTTAATAAGGTTGATGCAATAAGCCCGCCCAGCATTGCCGCTGCCATGGATTTTTGCGAATTAGCCATAGGGCTAATAACTAGCGGAAGAAGCGCAAACACGGTTGTAGCGGTTGTAATTAAAATAGCCTGCAATCTTTCAGAAGCTCCACGGTAAATGGCGGCGGCAGGAGAAAGCCCTGCGCAAATATTTTCTTCGCTAATTTCAAAAAGAATAAGACTATTGTTTACAACTAGTCCAAAAAGAGCGGTTAGCCCCAGCACGGCTCCGGAATCAATTTTAGAACCGCTAAGCAGCAATGCAGGTCCTGCACCCGCCAAAGAAAAAGGGATACTTAACATAAGAATTAATGGAAGCAAGAAAGATTCAAACTGAGCGCCCATTGTCATGTAAAGCAAAATAAGAACAAGCAAAACATACAACACCAGCGAATTTTTATAAAGACTAAATACCGATTCATCTGCCCGTGCGGCTGATTTATTTATTTCTGCAGGAAGTTTTTTATCCGATAAAATATCCGCGTAAAGAACATCGCTGCGGTCAAGCCGCGCAAGAGCTGCCTCCGCTTCTTTTCTTTCTATTCTGCCAAGAGAGCCAAGATACACGGTTTTACCCTGCGGAGTTTTTAAAGGAATATGCTCTAGATTACGGATTGAATCGCCGGAAGCGGCAGAATAACCCATTACTCGCACATCAAGCGGCTGACCTTCAATTTCCAAAGTTGATGCAACAACGCCCTCGTTAAGCACATACAGAGTTTCCGCTATCTGCGCGGCAGGTATGGCCAAAAATGCTGCGGCTTCCCTGTTTGGATATAATCTAAGTTCGGGTCTAAGCCCCTGCGGTCTGAATTTTACCGGAATATTGGCGTTATTAAATATGTCTTTTACCAAATCGGTTTTTTCTTCTAGTTCATCTCTGTCTTTTGCTTTAATTACAAAAGTATGTTCTGCGGACAGTCCAAGCAGAGTTTCTGTTTTGTCTTTTGGAAGATAAACAGAAAAAGATAAATCGTTGTGCGTTTCAGCCATATACGCATTTATTTCTGCTAACGCTTTTTCCGGTTTTATATTTTTATTTAACACACAACGCAAAATTAGATCTTCTCTGATATAATCAATATCCGCTCTGCGTCCGGTATCTTCCTGTTCAGCTCCTGCTTTTCCAAAAACGGTTTTTACAAATGGCAGCCCTGAAATATTCCGGGTAAGTTTCATTCCAACAACACTGATCGATTCCATAAAAGTTCCTGGAGGGGAAACAACGGAAATATGAACCTCTTCGGCTTCATCCGGGTTAACGAAAACAACCGGTCTTGCAAATAAACTTATAACACCCAACAAAATCACAAGAATCGCAACACCAAAAAATTTCCCCGGGTGGTGAAAAATAAGCAAAAGAGAGCGAGCATATTTTCTATCAATGTTAATCCTATTAACAAGGCTGCCATTTGTAAAAACAAATTTTTTCTTTGTATCGCCTGTTTTAAGCATAAATCTATACATGGAAGGCAGGCAAAATTGAGCGTAAAACCAGCCTGTAGCAACTGATGTAACAAGTGTAAGCGCAATGTCGCCAAACAAGCTTCCCAACATTCCGGGCAGTAAAATAATTGGAAAGAATACTACAATTGTTGTTAATGTAGATGCAATACTGGAACCGGCAATGGACGAAACCTTGTTTCCAGTTTCTTGTGGTTCCGGCACGGTGTCTTTTTGCCCAAAAGATCGATGCAATAAATCCAAAACAATTATGCTGATATCAGAAACAAGCCCTATTCCCATAGCAAGACCGCCCAAGCTCATGCTGTTAAGCGATTTCCCAAAAGCGGAAAGTATGCAAATGCCCGCTGCTGCCGATAAAGGAATGGAAAAAGAAGCAAGAAGGCTGTATTTAAAATTTCGTATAAAAATAAATAGAATTGTAACTACTGCGGCAATAGCCAAAGCGGCAGAAATTAATAAACTTGTTATTCCGCTTATTAAAGAGGGCGAAGAATCAATTACAATTTCGATTACTGCATCTCTAGAAAAAGCCGCCGCCGCTTCGTTTACAGTTTTTTTAATGTCGCGTGACAGCCGCAGCGGGTCAGAGCCGGGTCTGCGGTAAATTTCCAAAGCAACGGCTTCTTTTCCATCGTAAACAAAAGCGCTTTCCCGCCGCGCTGTAGAAGGAGCAAGAAGTCCTGCATCTGATACAGTTAAAGTTCCATCTGCAACAGGCAAAACAATTTTAGAAAGTTCGTAAACAGAGTTCGGTCTTCCGGAAGATACAACAACAAGTTCCAAATTTCCTTCTTTAGCATTTCCGGCGGGAATATCAGCGGTTTCCTGTGCAAGTACTCCGGCAAACTCATGGGGGCTAAGACCAAGAGCGGCTAATCTTTGAACATCTAAAAAAAGGCGTTCTTCCGCTGTTTCACCGCCGACAAGTACAACAGAACCTGCACCGTCAATTTTTCTAAAACGCGCACGCAATTCGTACTCTGCAAGTTTACGCGCAAAAGACGGGTTCCCGTTATGAGAACGGACAGCTATTATAGCGTGCGGTTCATTTGCAGAGTCGCCGCTGTTTACCGTAGGCTTACGCACACCTTCGGGAAGAGAGGGATACACAGCATCGACAGCTTCTCTAACAAGAACGGCAGCAGCCATAGGGTCTGTGCCCCAGCGAAAATCCATGCTTATTAAAGAACGGTTGTCCCGGGAAACACTTCGTATTTTTTCCAATCCTTTAATTGGAGAAAGTCCGTCTTCCAAAGGAATAGTAACAAGGCTTCTAACTTCGTTAGCTGCCATTCCGGGATAAACTGTTTCTACTGTTACACGAGGCACAGAAATTTCCGGCAGCCGGTTAACAGGCAGGTTAAAAAGGGAAAAAATAGCCGCAATAACTAACGCCGATAAAATCATAATTACAGTAACAGGGCGGCGTACAAAAAGAGTAATTAAACCATTCATAAATACCTACTTTATTAATGAAACCGTTTGCGGTTTTTCATTTTTATTACCAAGACTATCACTAAGTCCCGATCCAATTTGAAAATAAATAATTCCAAAATTGGTTGTATTTGTCAAAACGCCCGCAATTTCTATTCTTTGATATTCTTCCCACCCTGCTTGCGGTTCAGTGACGGAAAAATTTGCAGTTTTTATCTGCCGCGGAGAAAATCTAATAACTAAATTGGAAGTATCAACGCGGAAAAGTTCCATTATGGAAAACAGATTAATATCCGCAACTGTATCAAAATACAATTCGATCCATGTAGTAATATTTTCTCCGGAAGGATAATAATCGTCGGAAATGGGAATAATCGGAAAAATCGATTCTACTCCGGCAGAAAAAAGCTGTAAGTCAGTATTACCCGGAGCCATTGGCATTCTAAACCCTGCAAGTTCTGGCGGTTTTGAATAATATCCGTTTGCAAAAACCTTAAAAACATATTCGTCTTTGCTTTCGTTCCCCGTAGTATCTTTTACACCCGGCTTTAATCGAATTGTAAATCTGCTTCCGAAAGACGGAATGGTATCGAACCTAAAAATAAATTCGTTTCCTGTTTCAGATTCCAAAATTAAAGAAGGCGCGTCTTCCGCACTTAAATTATTTTTTACGGTAATCCAATCCACATTTTCAGAAAAAACAAGCAAGAGTTTGTCTTCTTTTTCCCAATTCACATTTTCTTCTTCCTGATAAATTTCGAAAACATCATTTTCTTTTGTAATTCGATGCGCGGATAATAAATACGGAGCTTCGCTGTCCGTGCCAATCATAAATACGCTTAAAAAATCGTTTCCTATATTCATTCCATTAATACCTATAAATGAAGTTGATAAACGAATTTCATATCTTGTCCGCGTCTGCCACGGCTCTGAAGGAGTAAAAATTGCCAAAGTATCTTCTTCGTCAAGCTGCCAAAAACCGCTCATGGAAGGATTAAAAGAAATACTGTTGTACAAAGTGCTTAATGGAACAGGTGCGGAAAACAAAAGGCGGACTTCTGTTCTGGGATCATCAATTTCGTCGTACATTTGCGGATAACAGGAAAGCAAAACAGGGCGTTCTTTGCCGGGTCTTGTTGTAAAATCGCTGTTAAAAGCTTCGTCCATAGATAATCCTTTTGTGTTATGCGCATCTGCGGAAAGATTAATTATATAATCGATATTTGGTTCGAGCGGTGTCAGCGGAACAAAAGTCATGGTTTTACTATTGTTCCATAAAAAAGTACCTCGTACCTGGCTGCCATCTGCGGTTAACGAAAAATTACGCTCTATGCTTGCCCTGCTTGGTTCATTCGTAAAATTTAAAGAAACCAAAATATTTTCCGGCTCTGAATGATACCCATTGCCGGGCGACCATGACGAAACCTCGAAAAGATCAAATCTTAAAATATCACATGATAAAATATTTAAGCAAACAAATAAAACAAAAGAAGAAAGAATCAATTTAAATTTAGTTTTCATTTACTGCCTCCAAAAAAATTTCTATGTTTTCTTTCATATACAAACCTCCGGCGCTAATGCCGCCCCTGCCTCCGGGAATTGTAAGTTTGTAGTAATTTTCCGCATCTTTAATACCTGTCTGTAAACCTTCCCAGCGCATAAAAATTCGATCATCAGAAACCCAGCTTACAAACTGAAGAGCAATAGGAGGAAGCATTCCGGGAAAGAACGGCGAAAGTAAAATTTTCTGCGCAGCATTTAATTTTTCTTCATTATTCAACGGCAGGGAAAACCCGATAGAAAATGTAATTTCGCCTGCCGTATTTACGCCGCTGTCTACAAAAGAAAGCACTTTTAAATATGGAATATCCGGTAAAAAGGAAATTCTGTATTCGCTGCCTATTTTTAATCCTTCCGCATCTCTTGCATCCTGAGAAATAATTAATGTGTATAAAGTTTCCGGTTCCGGGTTTCTTGTAAAAATAAAGACAACTTTATTTTCCGCCAACATTTCCGCGCGGCCTGTTAAGGAAGGTTCGAAACGCAAAGAACGGAGAACGCTTTCTCCCATAGGCTTGTTAAATTCAACGGCAATCGCTTCTCCCAATGCAAGTCCGGTTTCTATATTTGCTCCGGTTGCATTCCAACTGCCATAAGAAAAAGTTACCGGATACACTTCTGTAATTTCCGGCAAAGTTATATCCAAATCTGTTGTAAAAGATCCGGAATATTGTTTTGGAAGCGGAACACCGTCTATGCTTTTTGCCGAATCTTTTAAATTCCAGCGGTATGATGTCCATGCAGAGAGCGGTTTATCCGCAGCAACTTTGATATTTTTATCGTCATCCTGCCATTCAAAAGTTTTGTTTCCAATTCCGTCAAGCGATAATGCGGATTCTACAGAAAGTCTGTCCATAGAAATTGTAAATTGCAATTCCAGCGCAAAATTATTTGTTCCAATCGACTGTTCGTTATCAGGATAAAAATATTCAAGCAGAGGTCTGGGATTTTTATTTATTGCATAAAACGATGCAAAGTGCTGCAAGCGCAATTCTCTTCCGTCCAGGGCTCTGATTGTTCCGTTAATGTTTAATGTGTATCTTATTCCTGCTGTCCATCCGGAAACGGGTACAAAGTAAAGACTGTTGCCTTGCCAGTTAAAATCTCCTTTTACCGATCCTGAATCGGAAGATACCTGAAACACTCCTTCCGCATCTTTTTTAACCACTTGGGTATCAAACTCGATTGTTAAAGGACTGTTATATTCATTTAATATCGATTCAAAACCCTGCAGGTTTACGGTGTAATTTATAGAACGCAGATCTATAAAGCCGCAGGCAGCAAGTAATGTACATAACAATATAAAATTTACTATGGCAAACCAGTTAATTGGCAAGCGTAACATTTGATCCCTCCCTTAAATCAGAACCGGGGCGAGCCACAACAATTTCTCCCGCGCTTACCCCGGAAATAATTTCTCTGTCTTCTCCGTAAGAAGATCCTAAAATAACTTTTCGTTCAGACAAACTTGTACCGTTCACAACAAAAATGCTGCCCTCGCTGTTGGAATGGTTAAAGATCGATGTTTCCGGAATAAAGATAATTTTTTTTGCAGGACCCAGCGAAACAGCGGCGCGTGCAAACATTCCGGGTTTTAAAATATCCAAATTTCTGTTGTTATTTTCCAAAAGAACGCGAACCAAAAAACTTAAACTTTGACTATCCGCCTGCGGATAAACTAAATCGACAATGCCATGCCGTGTTTCTCCTGTTCCGTCAACCAAAACAGATGCGGTCATTCCTTTTTCGATTCGCAGGGCATCTTTTTCCCGCACAGGAAAAATAGCGTATAAAGATGCAGTATCTATCAAGCTGATTATTTTATCCTGAGGCTGAATCCGCTCTCCTTCTTCGAGATAGCGTGCGCCGATAATCCCGGAAACAGGACTGTAAATTGTCAGCTGAGAAAGAGCAATGTTAGCTGAAGCAAGCTCCTTTTCTGTTGCTTCCAGCCTTGCCCGTGCTGCTTCCAATTCCGCTCTAAGACCGGAAGTCATAAGTACAACAAGAGCATTTGTACGCTCGCTTTCGCCGGCAGGAACGGGAATACCCGCCTTAACAAGATCTTGATCTCGGCAGCCTATACGCCTTATTTCCAGCTCTCTTTCCATTAGCTGAATTTGTTCCCATTCAGTATTCAAAGTAAAGCGGCTTACAAGAATAGCTTCTGTATGAATACCGCCTGCCTCGAAAAGTGTTTCCTGGTTTATATGCTTTCGTTGATTCTCTTCCCATTTCTTTTTCATAAGAGCAAGTTCTGCTTCGCTTTTTTCCAAAGCAAGAAGCTGGGCTTCTGCCTGAAAAATTCCCTCCAATAATCGGGAGTTTGCAAGATTACACGCAGCAAGAGCCTGCGAATAATTATTTTGCGCTCTTTCTACTGCCAGAACAATCTGCGGGTTTTCCAGTTGAATAACAAGAGTATTCTGCCTGACAAAATCACCTTCCCGGTAGTACAGCTTTTTAATTGCTGCTTCTTGCGGGGAAACAATATCAACCTTGCTAAGAAAAGACAGGCTGCCAAAACCATTAGCTTCGTCCGGCAATTCTCTGACAACGGCAGGTGTTCCCCTTACTCTTTTTGCTTCGTTAGCTGTATTTGCAGAATTTTTTCCGCAGGCAATAATCAACCCAATAGATAAAAATAAAATTACCTGTAAAATTACCTTTTTTAATTTCATTAATTCCTCCTTTGTGTTAATTCGAAACGAATGTTTTCGAAACGAATGTTTCCGAAACGAATGTTTCGAGTTTTCCCGGTCTTAAATCCAAGAATCTTTCCAATTCACGCTCTGCTTCCAGCAAAGCAGTTGCCGCTTCTATTGCTGTAATTTCTCTTTGCGTCTGTTCAATTAAAGTTTCCATTAGTTTTATTCGTGTAATGTGCCCTAAGTTCAGCCTTACTTCTTCTACACGACAGCGTTCCGCGCCAAGCTCAACAGCCTGTAAAGCCAAACCCCTTCTTTGATCCGCAAAAGTGTATTTTTCAATAGCGTTAGCTGCAATACGGCCAATCCGTTCGTAGACCAAGGCGTAATTTTCCTGTTCCAGTTCCAATGCAAGCTTTGCCTGATTTTTTCCAATACTGGAAGCAGGGTCTGGCAGGGGAGTAAGGCTGTTTTGAAGCATTGCGGTTTTGTCATACGGCGGCTCCCACCCTGCCTGAAAACCAATGCGGTTTTGGATCCACGGACTTGTAAATTCAATATTAATTCCTACAGACCAGTTGTATCTTGTTAAAGGATAGTGCTGACCAGATACGCCAAAATTTCCCGTCAGCCGCATAGTTGGTATCCATGAATTGGAAACATATTTTAATTCCGTCTGTCTTCTTGTAATTGAATACCGTGCTTCTACAAGATCCGGATTATTTTCTCTTGCATAAGCCGCAGCAAGCATAACCTCCGGAAGAACAATAAAGCGGGTAATATCAACTTTTTCCGTTAGTGCAGGCAGGTATTCAAGACCAAGAATTTCCGCAAACTGTTTTTCCATTTCTATTAAATCCAGTTCCAGCGAATATATGCCAAGTTTTGCATCTGCAAGATTAATATCCGCGCTTGCAAGATCTATACCTAACGCAAGCCCAAGATTTACTTCTTCGTTAAGAATGCGTCTTTGCTCTTCCAACACAACAAGCGCCGCTTTTCTTATTTCCAGTATCGATCTGGAAGACAATACATTGCGGTATACAGATATTGCTGTTTCTCCTATTTCAGATGCCATTCTATCCAGCCGCGAAGATGACAAATTAAGCTCCATTTTTTCCAAGTTACGCGACATTCTAGTTCTGCCTCCGTCAAAAAGAAGCTGATCCAGATTGATACCGTAATTTTTTATAAAAGAATCCGGACCAAGCTGCTGAAGCCGGTCATTTTCGGAAGCGACAATGCTTAATCGCGGAAAGTACGCCCGCAGACCCCATCTCCACGACTCTTCTAAAAGAGCCAAAGATGCGCGCGAATGTCTAAGATCTGTAGAATTTAAAATGGCAAGATCGCTTGCCTCCGCAAAAGTAAGAGATTCATATAATTGATTATTATTTGCTCTATAATCGTTTGCGCTTGCCGGGACAAGGTTTAGAACAAGGCTTATTAAAAAGAATAGTAGTGTCATTACATTAACCCCGTAATAATGTTTTCCAAATTGGTAATGCTTCGTAAAAGAGGTGTATCCCACGGAAGCATTGCTTTTGCGCGGCTTAAATCTTCCAGAGCTTCCGGTCCTTTCCCCGCCGCCCATTTAAGTCTTGCCCTGTCCAATAAAACAAGAGCGCTTTCTGCGGAAAATTCCGCCGCTCTGTCCAGAAATGCGGCTGCTTCCTCGGTTTTTCCGTTTTCATTTGCAAGATTAGATGCAAGCCGCAGAGCGCGGATGTCCTGAGGGTTGTCAGCTAACAAAGATTCCGTTAATTTTACGGCTCCGGGCAAATCTTCTTTTTCGCGAAGAACCCTTGCAAGAAAAAGTTTTGCTTCGAAAGAAGATGGACGTAGTTTTAACGCTTTTTTGCAGGATGCTTCCGCTTTATCCAGGTTTTCGGAAAAGTATTCGGCTTTTGCGCGAAGTACCAAAGCCGGCACGAATTTTTTTTGCCCATTAAGAATTTCTGCGGTTTCGGTAAATCTTCCTGCGGCGTATGCGCTGGATGCGTGGGCGTAAAGACGGACAGTTTCCGTATCCGGCGTTTTTTCGCCTGAAAATTTTGCACAGGAGAAAACGAACAAAAAACAGAAAAAAGTTAAAATATGAATTGTTAATCTGTATGTTTTCATAACTCCTCCTTAACTTCTGCTAATGTATGAAAGCCTTTCGGCTAATCGCCCGCGCGAAGCAGCAGCTTGTGCGGTAAAATATTCGCGAAACACAGGAATATTTGTTAATGCCCTAAAAGTACCTACCGCATAAATCGTATAAGGGTTATCTGGAAGACTAATCAGCGGTAAAAGAGAATCCAGCATTTTAGGATCTCCCGTGCTTACCGATCTTGTTATAATTGCTTCTATTTCTCTTTTAGTTCTAATCGCTATACCGTCTTCTTTTTTTAAGCCGATAAATTCCGCAATAATTTTACGGCTTTCTTCTGCAAAGGGCCCTTCCGGAGATGAATTGATACAGTTCTCCGCGTATTCTGCGGCTATCGTACCTGAAAAAGCCACTGCTCCCCGGTACCAATACTCCGGAAATTGCGAGTAACGGGCTCGTATGGATCTATATGCCGACGATGCCCGCCTGTCTTCGCCAAAACCCTGCGCCCGGTTTTTTTCCAATGCACAGACAAGCAGCATCCAGTTTGCAAAGCTGTCTGGTTCTGATTCATTGTTAAAAAGAAGCGATAACCCTGTAGAAGCCTGTTCCCATTGTCCGCGGGAAAAAGCAAGAATAGCATTTGCCGCTGCGGCAACAGATTGATCGTTGAGCACCGGCGTTTCTTTTAATTCCAGCAGTTTTAAAAGACCCTGTTCTTTATCCTGTTTTTGGATTAAACCTCTGCCGTAAGCCAGCGCAAGTTCCTTGTACGCCGCCGCAACCGCGCCCGGTAAATCTCCGGCATATTCGCGGATACTGGACTCTGTAACAGCCATACCCTGAAGCCAGGAGCCGGCGCGTTCAAGCTCGGTAATTTCATCTAACGACCGCATAAGTGTTTCCATTTCGTTAGAGGCAAGAGCTTTTCTGCTCTCGATATCCGCTAAAGAAACCGAACTCGTTCCCGGGTTTTCCTGCGTTTTTGCAGACCCTGTTCCGCTTACTCCGCATGCGGACACTGCCGCCGCAAGAGAAGCAAGAAGGAAAGTTTTTAAAAAGTTTTTCATAAGCAACTCCATAAAAGTTTTGTTGCCTATATATGGTTCGAAAGTGCCGTTTTGCTTGCCTGATAAGAAAAGTTTTTTGAAAATTTGCGAAAATTTGTCTCCCGCAGAAAACACTACTATATAGAAGAACCTGGAATTTCGTGAATTTTAAGCTTGATTTTTTTAATTTTTATGACAGCGTGGTGTCTTACGGACTTTTTAGTTTTTCTTAATCAATTGAAATTTCATTTGGATCTTTTTCATTATTATTCGCATTCTTTGGGGAGTAGATATTAGAAACTTGTATTTTATATACATTTTTATTGTCATGTTTTGATTTTATTCTTAAAATTTGCATATATTAAATTAAAAATCACCATGTTTTTAAATTTCACTTAGTGCTTGTTAGGTGCCAATTTTAAATGGTATGAAATATGTAAAATAATTAAAATATATCTTGAAAATATATGATTTTATAGTATATTTTATTAGAGAAGTAAGAGTCTGTATGGATTCTTTATATGCTGGCGAGCTTAAAACGCAAAAATATTCATTTGGAGGAAAAAATGAAAAAGATTATTTTAGGGATTGTTTTTTTTGCTATTCTTGGTTTTATTACAGGTTGTGCAATAATACCTTCTCCTGGGTATAATTATGAGGTTTCGACAAAATCCGAAACACCGAATGCTGAAATTACCATACTTGAAACAAGATGGAATAAAGGAAATAAAGGAATGCCTGGTCTAGGTGGTCCTGGTATACTTGGATTTAATACATCATTTAAAAATATAACTGATGATGTAATTAGCATTGTTTGGGAAAAATCTACAGTATCTTATGATGGTAAATCGCATATTCCATTTATAGAAGGTCAAAGGTTTATTAATGCCTCAACACCACAATCTCCTACTGTTATTCCCCCAAATGGAAGTACAACTTTATTTATTGCTTCGGCAGGGCAGGCAAATTATGTTGATGGGTATGGTTGGAGAATATTCCCAATTTATACAAATACTGTTACTCTCGTTTTTTGTATAGAGCAAAATAATAAGTCTTCTTTCTATACAATTAATGTAAATAGTATAGAACCGCTACAGTAAAAATAAAAATTGTGTACTATCCTATAATAATTATTTTATGGGATAGTAAAATTACATATCAGTCGGTTCTTAATGCAAGATTAAAGTTTTTCTAATTTTTTACAATTTATAGTGGTATATTCCAAAATTCTTTCTCAACAAGCAAGCAAGTGATACTTCCATATCATATATATATTGTTAGGCGAAATAAAAACCCAATATTGCTTAAAAATACAAAATGATGAAATACACTATTGACATGTTTTGTCATATATGATAAAAATATAGCATATACTTTATACATAGGAGGATATTTATGAAAAAAGGAACATCCATTGTGCCTATGATCATGGGGATCATAGGTGGAGTTTTGAGTCTACCATCAGCAATTTGTAGCGGTGCCTGTGCGGCAGGACTTAGTTCATTAGCAACTGATACAGATTCGGCAGTAGCAGCAGGTAATGTCTTTATGGGGCTTGGTATTGTCGGTGGTCTTCTTGGACTTATTGGTGGTATTATGGGTAAACCATTACCGATTCCAGCAGGGCTAATCATGCTCGTATCGGTTGTATTAGTTTCTATAATGGCTATTCCCACTGTTAATTTTTTGGGTATAATTTGTGCTATACTTCTGTTAATTGGCGCAGCACTGTGTTTTGCTCAAAAGAAAGAAGACCCTTTGTCAAAAACAACATGATTTGTTGAAAAAAATGTACCAATACCTAAATCTAGGACTTAACATAAGCATACCTATGTATAACCTAATGATAGGTATTGGTATTATTTTTGGCATCATTTTTTTGGATCATGAAAATAAAAAATTAAAAATAAAACATAATCTTGAAATAGATATATATATCGGATTAATAATAGCAATTATTTTTAGTATTTTGGGTGCAAAAGTATTTCATATATTTTATAACAGACAAAATATTACAATCAATAATATAATTAATAGCGGTATGACATTTTATGGAGGTTTAATTTTCGGAATAATTATTTTCTGTATTTTTCAAATATGTCGTAAGAATCAATTATTATACATGTTAAACATATCTATTCCTTCAATAATACTAGGACATGCTTTTGGTAGAATTGGTTGTTTTTTTGGTGGTTGTTGTTTTGGAAAGCAAACTAATTCATTCATAGGAGTTACTTTCCCAAAAGACTCTATTCCGTACAATTTCTATGAAGGATATGCTAATATATTTCCAACACAATTATTAGAATCCATTACTTTATTTATTTTATTTATTATCATCATAAAATTTGTTAAATATAATTTTCAATTAAGTACATATTTTATTTTTTATGGCTTATTTAGATTCTTTATTGAATTTTTACGCAATGATGAAAGAGGATATTTATTTACTAATATATTCTCACCTTCTCAGATTATTAGCATAATATTTTTCTTTCTAGGAATAATATTGTTAATCACACCTAAAATAAAAAAAGGATATATTGAAAATAGGGATAATTAACATAGGGGGTTTTTACTTCGCATAACGTTCTAGGTAACTGACGTTTGGGACAGGTAATAGGGCAATGCGGAGCATTGACCCCTGGTATAAATTGACACAAGCATTATTTGATTTAAAATACAGCGAAATGTCTATTATAGATATTGCTTTTAAATACGGATATGAGTCGCAAGAAGCGTTTACAAGAGCGTTCAAAGATG
>JAITUR010000056.1 GCA_031286205.1 Treponema sp. | reverse complement strand
ATACAAAATCTTTAAAAACTTCCCTTTTTTTTTTTTTTGTGTTTTAAAAAAAAAAAAAGAGATTGTGTTCGTTGTTCGCTTGTAGGTTGGAGGGGGGGGGGGGGGGGGGTAGTATTGATTTCTGAAAATTCTCCGCAGTCGGCGGTTGTTTGGGAAATGGTTTGTTGTCTGATGTTTATGTTCATGATATAAATATAGCATACTTTTGGAGAAATTGGCAATACTAGAAGTTAGATGTTGGAAATTGGAAGTTGGATTCTAACCTCTAACCTCGCACTTCTAACTTCTAGATTCCGTGTCCCTTCTGCGCCTTTCCGCGTTAAACACTGACCCTGCGCATACAAGATTACACTTTAACAAAATCACTTTATAAGTTTACAATATCTTCCCGAGAAAGCCCGGTAATTTTTTGAATAATTTCGATCGACAAACCTACTGCCAGAGAGTTGCGAGCAACTTGTTCTCGACCTTCATCTCGCCCTTTGGCAAGTCCTGTAGTTATACCTTCCTCGTAGCGCAAGTCCATCCATTCGTCCATAGTTAAATCTTCCAGTATCATATTTACTACCCTGATTTAATTTTTTATTTTTTCCCTAATCTCATCAATAGAAATACCTTGGTTTATTAACTCTAAAAAATACTGGTCTCGTTCATTACGACCCTGTTCAAGACCTTCTTCATAGCGCAAGTCCATCCATTCGTCCATGGTTAAATCTTCCAATATCATATTTACTACCTCCCCCTCATGGGCTCTTAAAAAGTTTGTCAAAACATCATTCTCTAAACAATATTTTACAGCATATTTTACCGATTCATCAAGCGTTAAGTCATTCGCTTTTAGCTCTTTAATCTTACCAACAAATATGCTGTAGTCCTCAAGCGTTTTGCTTTTTTCCAGCATTTGAGGATTATGTCCCTTGTTTATGTTGTAAACTTTCGCTGTCAGTTCCAACGGCGGACTTGATTTATCGAATTTCAAACCCTCTATGTCCTTGAAAGCATCAGAAAGTTTTAGCTCCCTGTAATCGTCATAGGGTTTATTGCCGTTGTAAAGGACTATGAATTCAGGCACCGGTATTTTAATAAGTTTTTCCAGAAATATATCCTTGCGATTTAGAATTCTTTTATAAATCTCTGAAACATAGATCAATAATCTTACAGGCATATTCTCGTTAATGGTCGATTGATGCTCAATCAGGACGATTAAGCGGTTGTCTATCAAAAACGATAGGTCGTTAATCTTTCCTTTGTAGAGGACATTGGAAAGTGTGTTAATATCGATGGGTATATCCGGCGGTAATTCCACCCCTTCGATAGCCGAGTACAATTCCCGAAGAACATCAGGATTGCCGAACAGCAGCGAGAAAACGCTGCTTTTGTGTTTCTTGTTTACATTCATAGCAAACTCCATATAAAGTATTCCCGAGCCCTAAAAAAGGCTCACCTATATATGGCGCGAAAGTGCCGTTTTGCTTGACTGATGGAGAAAGTTTTTTGACAAATTTGTAAAAAAGATTAGTTTTTTAACGCTAAAAGCGCGGAAAGGGACACGGAATTTTTTGGAATTTAGGGCTTAATGTATTTTCCGTGTACGCTAGATGCCGCTTGGTAAGCTGAGGGGAAAATGAGACGGAATCTAGAAGTTAGATGTTGGAAATTAGAAGTTAGATCTAACCTCCAACCTCTAACATCCAGCATCTAGCTCACTGTACGCTATCTTGGCGGCTTCTTGTTCGGCGGTTTTTTTGCTGCGGCCGGAGCCAATGCCGTAGGCTTTTCCGTTAATGCGGATTTCCATCCAGAAAATATGATCATGTTCGGGGCCGGTCTTTTTTACAAGATAATACTCCGGGTAACAGTGGAAATGCCGTTGGCATAATTCCTGTAAAGCAGATTTGTAGTCTCTATGGTAATTTTCAATAGTTACACGGTCAATTTTCGGGGCAATGCAATTGCTGACAAAATCAAAAGCAACCTTGTAGCCGGAATCTAAATACAATGCGCCAATAACCGCTTCCATTGCATCCGCCAGAATTGCCTTTTTGGTTCTTCCACCGGACAATTCTTCGCCCTTGCCCAGTAAAAGCATTTTATCTATACCCAGCCCAAGAGCAATTTCCGACAGAATATCTTCGGATACAACCACAGATTTTATTTTGGCAAGATCGCCTTCGGCTTTATTGGAATAATTTTTATACAGAAGGGCGGCGCAAACCGCACCCAAGATCGAGTCGCCCAAGAATTCCAGGCATTCATTATTTTCTCTTATATTAGTCTCGTTGGAAATAGAACGGTGCATAAAGGCGGTGTTTAAAAGATCGATATCTTTAAATTTGAAACTGGCAGCTTTTTGAAAAGCTGCCAGCTCCTTCAGCCTTTTTGGATCACGAATTTTACTTTTGCTGAGACTTAATAAATTCGTATGCATCCTTTACGGTTTCAAAGTCATTGGCCTTTTCATCAGGAATGTTGATGCCCAACTGTTCCTCGATAGCGTAAACTAGCTCGTAAGTATCAAGGCTGTCAGCGCCAAGATCCTGACGGAATGACGCTTCCAATGTGATTTTTCCCTCATCGACTTCCAATTTTTCTGCGATGAGCTTTTTCATTTTCTCGAATAGTTCGTCCATTTTTCTCCCCTTGGATTAAACTTTGGAATTTGGTACAATTATCTGCTTTCCCCGATAAAAGCCGCACTTTGAGCAAACACGGTGCAAAAGAACCTTGTTTCCGCAAGTACTGCAATTTATCATTGTAGGAGCAGTTAATTTCATGTTGATGGACTGCCGACGGCGTGTCCTTGCTTTTGATGTTTTCCCTCTAGGTACTGCCATTTTCTTCCTCTCAAATTAAATTATCAAAATCTAACATTTTTGTCAAGCTCTTTTTGACAAATTTGTAAAAAATGTCAGGATAGTAAATGGGATGTTTTATCCGCTTTCTATCCCCTGCTAATTAGCATACTTCTTTTTTAATTCTTGGGCAACTAGGGGAGGAACCATTCCATGAAGATCCGCCCCAAAAGACGCAAGCTCTTTTATCGATGATGATCGAATTACAAAATGCTCCGGATCGGTAGTCATAAAGATTGTTTCGATTCCCGGGTCTAAAGTTTTGTTCATCATGGAAACTTCGAATTCATAGGAAAAGTCCTCCAGGCCGCGAACCCCTCGAATCATCAATTTAATATCGTTTTCCTTTAATAAATCCACAACAAGACAACTGCAGACAGTTACCGTAACATTTTTTCTCTCTCTTACAAGCTCTTTAATCATATTTGCCCGTTCTTCGGCGGTAAAAAGGTACTTTTTTTGCCTGTTTTCTGCCACTACCACCACTAATTCGTCAAAAATAGAGGCTGCGCGCAGTATTACATTTATATGCCCGGTTGTGGGAGGGTCAAAAGACCCCGGAAAAGCCGCTTTTAACATATAATAACTATATAAAAAATCGATACTTTAAGCAACAAAAATATCAATTTTCTTGACATTTTATTAAAAATAGTATATTGTAGACATATGAAAACAAGGCTTTTTGGCTTATTGTTATTAACTTTTATCCTGGCAGCCTCCTGCCCGTCCGGACCCAAAACACAGTCAGGTTCAGGGCGAAACGAAAAGTTCGATCCCGCCTCTGTTACACAACAACAATATGCCTCTACCATGGAAGAAGTACAAACCTTTATAAACGAGCTAAACAGGATAATTTCTACCAGAAACTATCAAGCCTGGAGGGCAAGGTTATCCCCCGAATATTTTAACATGATTTCATCGCCGGATTTTTTACATCAGATTTCCGAACAACCCGCTATGAAAACACGAAGGATTATCCTAAGATCTGCCGAAGATTACTTTATACATGTAGTTGTTCCTTCCAGGGCAGAAAGCAGGGTCGATAGCATAGAATTTGCAGGCAGGGACAAGGTAATTGCCTATACTGTAAATATAAATAGAGCAGGCGAAGAAGTGCGTCTACGCCTGTATGATCTTGAAAAAGTTAACAATTCATGGATAATAATTAACTAAGGAGAGTTATATGTTTTTATTAACAAGGCGTTTTTCATTTTTAGTCATAATGATTACGGTCTCGGTATCAGTGGTTTTTGCGCAAAACCAAACTTCCAGAAGGGACATGACAGTCGAGGAATCCTATCTTCAGGAATCCATAGAAATGATGATTATCAGGGAAACTGCAAGGACAAATACCAGAGAGCAAAAACTTATTGCTCTTGAATATATCAGCGATGCTATCGATCAGGGAAGAACCAACCCGGAAATTGCCCAAACCTTGGGTTTTCTCTCCATGGAAGGAAGAATGATTCAGTCCAGGGAAAATGGCCGTCTTATAAATAATTTCCCGGAAGTAAGGCGGCAGGCTGCAAAACAGCTTGGAAGGCTTGGAACGGAAGAAGCGGTAGAAGCCCTCCTTAACATTGTTCGCTACGAAAACGAACCTATGGTTCTTCAGGAAGCGATTAAATCCCTTGGCGACATTGGTATTAATAACGAAAATAACGATACCGTTAGATTTATTGCTCATACAGTAAGACATAATAACAACACAAATCCCGACAACCTTATGGCTCTTGCCACTATCGACGCTTTCGAAAAACTTGCCAAAAATAACAATGGTTTAAATTCCCCGGAAGCTGTTCAGGTACTTGTTCTTATTGCGGAAAATTACAGATACGCAACTCCTGTAAGGGAAAGATCAAGGCAGGCATTGGCAGAACTTCGCACCTACGGCAGATAATTTTTCTACGGAGCAATGATCTTTGGTTTTATTTTTAACCGGAAAAAGGTTTTTGCTCTTGTAGGAGAAAGCGGAACCGGAAAAAGTTTTCAGTCTAAATTAGTTGCTCAAAAAAATAATATAGATCTTATTATAGACGATGGTCTTTTAATTAAAGATAATCGAATCCTTGCAGGACATTCAGCAAAAAAAGAAAACTCTTTTATGGCGGCGGTAAAAGTTGCCTTATTCGACGAAAAAACTCACAGAGACGAAGTAGCGCGCAGGCTTCAGAGCGAAAAATACAAACGAATTCTGCTTTTGGGAACATCCGAAAAAATGGTAAACAAAATTGCTGTGCGCTTGCAGCTTAAACCGCCGCAAAAAATAATTAAAATAGAAGATGTATCTACTCAGGAAGAAATAGATAAAGCCCTGCGAACAAGGCGAATAGAAGGCAAACATGTTATTCCCGTTCCTTCTATAGAGATTAAAAGAAATTATCCTAATATTTTTTACAATGCTATACGGATTTTTAAAAAAAAGAGTACGATTACCCCCGAGGGGCTTGCTCCCATTCCTACATTGCACGAAAAATCCGTTGTTCGTCCGGAATATTCAAAACGCGGCAAAGTAATAATTACCCAGGCGGCTCTTAGCCAAATGGTTATTCACTGTGTAGATGAATACAATGACGGACCCCACCCCGAAGGGCGGGGTACTAAACCCCTTGGCACGAATAAAAATATCAAGATTAAAAAAATACTTGTAAAAGATGCCGATATGGGATACCGGCTGGTTATTACAATCGATGTTCCTTACGGCACTCAGCTTGGCGGTAATATCCATGATCTACAGCAGTATATTATAGACAATATAGAAAGATACACAGGCATTCTTATAGAAGAGGTTAATATTATTATAGACAAGATTACTGAGCAATAGATTGCGAAGTAATAGATTGCAAAGCAATCAGATTACTGGAGCAATAGGTTTAGGTTTACGGCGGCGGCGGTTTTTGTTTGCGGTAGTTTTACCTTCTACAGCCGCAAGCGCCGGTCTTTTTATACTTACTCCATGATTCGTTATAAACTTTTTTACCGCGTGTTCCATATCAAAACGGGGCGGGTTCATGGGCAAAACAAATGTACGGGCATTCTTGTAAATATCCCTAAAGTTATCTATGGATGTGCCGGATTTCCATTCGCAAAGTGTTTCCAGATAATCGCTAAAGAGAGCGCCAAGCGCCTGCCCTTTGTAGTTTTCTTTTCCGTTTAATTTGGACATTGTTTTTAAATAACTTTTCCTAAAACCTGAATCCTTCATTAATTTAGACGCATTTGGCTGTAAATAACTGTACAAACCCATTTTATCCAGCAAGTCCGCAATTTCGGCAGCTTTATTTGAATTAATAATTTTAAAAATTTCTTCTGTTAACCGCGACGGAGAAATAGAAGAAAGTAAATTTGACTGGCTGGTAATTTTCATTTTAACATTTAACGGAAGGCTAAAGCCTGTCATTGCGGCGTATTTTACAGCGCGAATCATTCTTACAGGATCGTCTGTAAAAATTTCTGTTAAGGGAATAATCGGTTTTACCAGTTTCTTTTTTATATCTTTCATGCCGTCAACATAATCTACTACAATTTGCTGTCCAGGATCGTAAAACAGGGCATTCATTGTAAAATCGCGCCTGTTTACATCTTCGTCTATCGTGCCAAATGTATTGCTTGTGCTTCCATCTTTTAAAGAACGGAAAGTTGCTACTTCGAATATTCTTTGTCCAAAATAAACATGAACAAGGCGAAAGCGTCTTCCTATAATTCTTGAGTTGCGGAATATTTTTTTAATTTTTGCAGGGCTTGCTGCGCTTACAATATCAAAATCTTTTGGTTTTTTGCCAAGTATTAAATCGCGTACTGCGCCTCCTACTATGTAGGAATCAAACCCGGATGCTTTTAATCTTTTTACTATGTTTACAGCTTCGGCATCGACATCGGCAAAATTAATGCCATGTTCGTCGCTTGTGTAAATTATCGCTTTTTTTACAAGTTTGCCGTCTTTTGCAGCCGAATATCTATATCTCACAGTGTCTATTAATCCAGGACAAGAGGTTTTCCATTACCTCTTCGCGGTTTGTTTCGTTCAAGGTTTCATGTCTTGCGCCGGGATACAGCACAAATTCAAGGTCTTTAATTCCCAAATTACGATATTCATTTACAAGGGCTGTCGCGCTGACGCCCATATCGCCTACAGGGTCTGCGCTTCCGGAAAAAACATACATAGGCAAATGACGGTTTATCTTTTTCATTTGTTTGGGTGTATGTACTTTACAAAGTATCCTTGTAAGGTCTCGGTAAAAGCCCGACGAACAAAGGAAACCGCAAAGAGGGTCTGCAATATATTTATCTACTTCTTCTGTATCGCGGGAAAGCCAGTCAAAAGGGGTGCGGTTTGGAGTAAAGGGCTTGCTGTATTGGGCATCTGCCATTGACCACGCAAGTTTAGAACTCTTTCTTTGCCCCCGGAAAAAAGCCAGTACAGTTAAAAACGGCTTCCCAATTTTTACCATAAAATCGCCGGGTCCTTTTGTGCCGGACAAAATACAGCCGGATAATTTTGGGTGCGGGGAGTCTTCTGCCTCTGAACCTGTATATTCTTCTATGTAATTTTGGGCTATAAAAGAACCCCACGAATGTCCAAGTAAAAAAAGCGGGGCATTTATTGTTTTTTTTATTTCCTTGTTTATGGCATAAATATCTTTAGTTACAACAGAAAAACCTTTAGTATCGATACAATGACCTAAAAGCCCGCCCTTGCCGGGTTTGTTTACAGATAAATCCGCGGTTTTTCCATGTCCGCGCTGGTCGGCAGCCCAGACTTCGATACCCGCCTGCGTAAGTTTTTCCGCCAGCCTGCGGTAACGCAAAGCATATTCTGCCATACCGTGTACTATATGTAAAACAGCCTTTGGCTGCGATTTTGGTATCCACCGGTATAAAAACAGTTTAGTCCCGTCAGATATTTCAAATAAGGTCTCATTCTGAACCATGGGTAATATTACCAGTTTTTTAGGGTTGTTTCAATACCTTTACACAACTTTTTTGTAATTTAATTCTTTATGTGCTTTAAAGAAATCTATTCCGGATAATAACATCTGTAACTGAGCCCCTGTAAGCTCTCTTGCCTCTTCCTCGCCTT